>DATCCI010000657.1:0-3060 GCA_036511415.1 Acidimicrobiia bacterium | reverse complement strand
GCGGCCACGCCCCGCTCGCCGCGCTTGAAGCCCGGATGGAACGCTCTTAGTGTCCGTGCATCTCGTCGACTCGGGGAGGTCGTGATGGGTGGTCGGCTACGTTTCGCGCTGGGCGGTACGGCGGTCGCGCTGTTCGTTCTCCCGCTTGCACTGGTCGCGCAGGCGTCGCCGACGTCGGCTGCGTCTCACCCCGCGAGTCCACCGCCGGCAAGTCTGTGCGAGTCGCACACCTTCTTGTGCGCCGACACGTCACGACACAAGAACTACGAAGGCGATTACGTCGGCCACGACGAGCCTGCCGTCTCGTTCCACTCCAACCTTCCCGGAAGCGGAAACCAGTCGAAGTACAGCCTCACCTTGCCGCGCGACAGCGCCGCGGCTCCGACGCAGAACGGCACCGGCGGCACGTGGAACTTCCAGTTGCACCCCGCGTTCTGGTTCAGCATGGTGATGTGCGACCCCCAGTCGAGCCCGGAGTTCACGCACGCGCCCTGCCAGCCCAACAGCGACAAGAACATCTTCGACAACCCGAACCCGAACGCGCCCGACTGGATCGGACATCACCCGGGCTCGGCCTTCATGGAGATGCAGTTCTATCCGCCCGGGTGGTCGTCGTGGCCGGCCGGAGTCTCGTGCACCGCGACGAAATGGTGCGCGGCGCTGAACATCGACTCGCTGAACTTCAACGACCCCACCGGAGTCGACAACAATGCCGATTGTCTGGCGAAGGTCTCGGACGAGCCGGTCAACTTCGCCTTCATCACCAAGTCGGGCAAGGCCCACGCGCCGGCGGGACCGCTCGACAACGCGGTCAACAACGCGTTGGTGCCGAACTTCGGGACCGACATGGCGATGAACTCCGGCGACCGAGTCACGCTCGACATGCACGACACGCCGGCTGGGTTCCAGGTCGCGTTGCACGACGTGACCAGCGGCGCGAACGGGTCGATGACAGCGAGCGTGACGAACGGCTTCGCGCAGGTCAAGTTCGATCCGAAGGCGTCGCGGTGCACCGAGGTTCCGTACGCGTTCCACCCGCAGTTCTCGACGTCGACCGTCCACACTCGTGCCGAATGGACCGCGCACACGCTGAACGTCTCGTACTCCGACGAGATCGGCCACTTCGAGTACTGCAACAAAGTGCTGGCGAACGGGAACTGCACCGGTAAGTCCGCAACCGATCCGACGAACGACCCCGACGACGTCGGCTGCTTCCCCGCGGGTGCGTCGCTCCTCGTCAAGATCGGCGGTTGCATCACGAACTTCGACGACGACTTCGACGGACCGTCGTACCTGAAGGTGTGGCCCGGCAACGGCAACGCCGTGAAGAACACCGCCGAACCAGTGCGGTTCACCAGTCCGACGTTCGACAACGGCCACAGGTACAGCCAGGTCACTTTCGAGACCGATCTGCTGTCTCTCGAGCGCGCCTTCGGATACTGCACGAGCACGACGCTCCAGCAGTGCCTGATCCCGCCCAAAGGGTCGGCCTTCTACCCGATGTACACCTCGGGCCGGTCGGCCTCGGGAGGCTGCGAGTGGCGAGAAGGTGGTCCCGCCATCCCGAACGCCATCGACACCTTCGGCGGCACGCCGGCGAAGTTCTGGGGCAAGGCGACGTCGACCTTCTATCCGGTCGGCCCGCATTCGAGCCAGACGTTCTTCGAGAACTTCGACAACGTCTTACCGAACAACCCGTGCCAGCCGTGACCTGACCGGGCTCGTTAATCGATTGACCTCGAGGGTGGCGAGAGCGACACTGCGTATGTCGCCGACGGAGAGGAGGACGTTCCCGATGACTATCACTGCCGCGAGCGTCCTCGGTCGGGTCCCGGCTGCCTTCTGAGCTCGGGTCGAGGGAGGACGCGCGACGCGTCCCTATCTCGCGAGGCGTTCACGCAACGGGTTCGCGGAGATGCCCCAGTCTCGTCGCCAGTTTTACCGGACTTCAGGTTGCCGAGGTCGCGCTTCTGCAACGAGGGGTCGACCGTGGAGAACTGGACGCCGACGTCGACTTCGCCTTCATTTACGATCTGCTCGTCGGTCCGCTCTTCATGCGTGCAGTCGTGTGGGGCGAGCAGCTGGCACCCGATGCGGCAGAGAAGACCGCGGACGTGATCCTGACGGCCTTCGCCCCGACCGAGGGACCAACCACCAAATCCGCGCGACCCGGCACCGACTGATTCGACGGCCTACGACCTGCACTCACCTCAGGTGAATCGTTGCGGCCAGCCGCCCCACGCCGGCTCGGGTTGGCCGGTCTCGTACGCGACGTGCAGGTTGTCGAGCCAGGCGACGCTGTCGACGAGCCCGCCGGGACGGTTGCGGGCGAGCCAGAGTGCTCGGTGTTGATCGGTCAACGCCGCGAGACGCCGTGCGAAGACGTCTCTGCGCGCTTGCGGGACGGACCCGAGTGTGCTGTCGCCGGCGAGGCGGGCTCTCGCATCGTCGGTCAAGAGCTCGAGCACGTCGATGGTCCAGATGACCTCCTCGACCAGCCGCGCGCCGTCGTCGCGCCGCGGTCTCGCGCGCGCGACATCCGCTCGTGCGTCGGCGAGCCGACGGGCAACGGTGTCGAGCTCCGCGTCGGTAATGCCCTTCGTGATGCCGCGGCCGACGCGGATCTGTGGGAAGTACAGGTGCATCGCGAGGATCGAATGGTTCGGGATCTGCGGCGTGACGGCGCGGTGCGCATCGCCGATGGTGAGGAGTGCGGCGGCCAGTCCACCGGTCGGGTCGTCGAACGCGTGGGTGCTCAAGGCCGCGGCGAGATCGAGCCGGCGGTTGGAATCGAGGCACCACGAGACGGCAGCGCCGTAGGCGAACCCCGGGTCACTGACCGGCCACTGCTGGAGGTGACCGCGATCGCCCCAGTCGGTGTTGAGGAACCCGAGCCCGCCGTGCTCGAGCGCGGCCTCGGCCGCGTTTCGGCAGTTCTCGACGGCGTTGGTGAGGCGCCCGCCGATGCTCAGCCAGGCCGACGTGCCCGGCGCGACCCATAAGGGCAACCCGGCTCGTGCGAGGAGCGCCAGCCGCTCGTCGAACGGGTACTCGGCGTCG
>DATCCI010000656.1:0-10941 GCA_036511415.1 Acidimicrobiia bacterium | reverse complement strand
CGGGTCGCGTCGCTGGGTGCCAACATCGCTTCGACCGCGCGCGCTGACGTCACGAGGGTCGACCCCGACCGTCTCCGCCTCGATGACGGTCGCCTCGATCTTGCGACCGTCGCGTCGTACCGGCCGATCTTCGACCAATTGGCCACCGAGACCAGCGCGGCCCGCAAACAGCTTGCGCAGCTCCCGCACGTGTGGTTGATCCCGCAACTCGATCGTCCGCTCACTCGGTTCGCGTCCACGGTCGCGAAGGCCGACGACAGCGCGCACACCGCAGCCGAGGCAGCCGCGCTCGCGCCATCGATCCTCGGTGAATCGGGCCGGCGCACGTACTTGCTCGCGATCGTCACGCCTGCCGAGTCGAGAGGTTCGGGCGGCATGATGGCCAACTATGGAGTGCTCACGGTCATCAACGGCCGCGTCCAGCTCACCACGATCGGGCGCTGTTCCGATCTCAATAAGGCGGGCACCGATCCGAAGCACCTTGCCGGCCCGCCCGACTACCTCGCTCGCTACGGTAAGTTCGACCCGGCGGGCACGTGGCAGAACGTGACGATGTCGCCCGACTTCCCGTCGGTCGCCAACGTGATGGCGCAGCTCTATCCGCAATCCGGCGGGGTCCGGATCGACGGCGTCATTCGACTCGATCCCGTGGCGCTGTCGGGACTCCTCAGCCTGACCGGAGCGGTTCATGTGCCGGGTTTGCCGGTGACCCTCAACGCGCAGAACGTCGCGAGCTTCGTGTTGCGCGACGAGTACACACTCATCAGGAATCGTGACGTACGCATTGACCTGCTCGGCGACATCGCGCGCGCTGTGTTCGATCGTTTGACGTCCGGCCAGTCGGCACAACCCTCAGGATTCGGCAACGCATTGAGCCCGGCGATCCGCACCGGAGACCTCGCGCTTTGGTTCCGCGACGCACGCGAACAGGCACTAGTGCGCCGGATCGGCGCCGACGCGGCGCTCCCACCGGTGAATGGTGATTCATTCGGCGTCATCGTGCAGAACGGCGGCGCCAACAAGATCGACGAGTACCTGCACCGAACTGTCGGCTACGCTGCAACGGTCACCGCAGCGACCGGGAGCGTGCACGCGCACGCCGTGGTCGCCCTGCGAAATGCCGCACCGGCGAGCGGGCTGCCGTCGGACGCGATCGGGAATGAGGTCGGACTCCCGGTTGGAACGAACCGTCTGTACCTCTCTCTATACACTCCGTTCGCGCTCGAGCGAGCGACGCTCGATGCCCGGCCACTCGCGCTGCTCGCCGAGCGAGAGCTCGGCCGCAACGTGTACTCGGCCTTCGTCGACATCCCGCCCGGCGGCACCCGCACGATCACGCTCGACCTTGCCGGCTCCGTCGACCTGGCGCAGGGCCACTACCGGTTCGATTACCTGGCCGAGACACTTCCGAATGCCGACCGCGTGGACTGGTCAATTCGCACCCGCGGCGCGCACATGGTGGCGGCCACGACTCTCGCGGCGGCGCCAATCCCGGTGACCATCGCCGCCGGATCGGCCGCCGCCCGCACCTCGGCCCGCGGCCCCTGGTCGGTCGACCTGCGCCTCCGGCGCTGAGTGGCCGATCGCGGTCGGCGGGAGGTGGTTATGCTGCGCGAGAAGCAACGGCGGTGTCGAGGGACACGGCCCCGAATTCGATGTGGAAGGTATGGCCATGCGCAAGCTGGTGCTCGTAGTCGGGGCCGCTCTTGTGTTGACGCTCGGCGCCGCTCCAGCGGCCCACGCCGTCGATTACCCGCTGTCACCGCTCGGCACAACAGGCACGACCGGATCGCATTCGGGTCCCGCGGCAGCCGGTGGCGAGGGAACGGCCAGTCCCGCGAACGCGGAGTCGACGAACTCGTCGCTGCCTTTCACCGGCGGCGATAGTCGCACCATCGTCTGGGTCGGCGTCGCGTTCGTTGGCGCCGGCGCGTTCGGGGTCTCCAGCTACCGGCGCCGCGCCCGCACTTCGTGACCCACACACCTGCTCGCGGCGTGTCGGAGTCATCGAACCTTGTGTGGCGTGTCGCCGCAACGCGCGTATCTGGTCGCCCGAGTCGATGCGCCGGACGATCCCGGCCACGGTCGACCGGCTGCATACCAAGCCGCACTTCTGATACGACGATCTCGGGTAAGTTGGATGCCCGCTCGTCGACAGGATGCACGACCGCCGAGAATCCGCTCGAGGTCCGCTAGACCGGGTAGAACGTCGGTTGACGGAGGCAGACCCTGGCCAGCGGTTCTGTAGGTGAGGGTGGGTGCGTCTCGTGCTTGGCCTTCGGTGGTGGCGAGTCGGCCTGTACGCCGGAGAATGTCGCCGGGAGGACTCCCACCAGCGAAGACGCGCCCAATAGGTCGCTGACCTGCGGTTTCGGCGTTCGTTGCTGTTCGGCGCTTGTCGCTGTGCTGCGACCTCGTGTGTCCGATTGGTGTCCACGCGAGGGCTTCGCCGACGCGTTCGGGCGATGGTGTTACCACAGCGACTTTGGTCCCGTTTGCGCTGCACCCGGGACACTGAGCAAAGGAACGGAAGCAACCCGTGACGGTCCGCTACTTCGAGTACCACCACGCACCTCGCGCCGGGCTCGCGCGCGTCGATCTCGATCCGGAGAACCTGGTCGCGCAGCAGCTCACCCCGACGGGATGGGTCAATGGGATATAGCTAGCGACCTGAACGCGGAGACGTCCGCCTCGGGTTGCTGCCCGTCGATCGGATCCTTCATGGCGGTCGGATAATGTCTGGCTGTGACGGCGGACCAGACCGGTCTGGATCGACGGTGATCGGTCCGCCTATGTGGTGCGCAGAACCTCGACGAAGGCAGCGTCGGCCTTGGCGATCTGGGCAAGGAGGTTCGCCTGCTCAGGGCTCTTCATGAACCTCAGGTAGTCCGAGTACTTGCCTTGCCGCTTGAAGAATGCGTAGACCTCGAGCGCCTTTCCGTCCTCGACGCGTGCACCCCCGCGAGATCGCTGATCGGATCGTGCAGGAACGAGTAGTGCGGCTTCACGAGCCCGGTCGAAGACCACGCCGCGACGAACGCGACCGGACCGATCACGCCACCGATCGCCGCCCGCTCAGCCGGACGGTCAGCCGAGGGCGTAGAGGTAGCCGTCGTCGGAGCCGAACAGCATGGTGCCTGACGCGATCGCGGTCGACGAGTAGATGGGTCCGGCGGTCGTGTAAGCGAAGAGCGGTGTGCCATCGTCGAGCCGGTACGCGTGTTCGACATTGGCCGCGTCACCGATCAGGACGACTCGGTCGCCGACCGCGCCCGAGATGATCGGAGAGCTGAAGTAGTGGCCCCCGGCCGCCGGGGATCGCCACATCTGGGTGCCGGTCGTCGGGTTGAGCGAGAAGACGTAGCCGGCGTAGGGGACGATGACGCGACCGAGAGTGAAGGCCGCGGTCGATTGTTCAGACTCAACCGTGACGCCGCCCGAGTGCGCTTGCAGGTCGAACTCCCAGATCTTTGCGCCGGTGAGCAGGTCGAGCGCGTACTCGACGTTGTTCTTGCCGTCGATATAGACGACGCCGTGCCCGAAGCCGTTGAATCCGGGCGGACTGATGGTGGGACCGGCACCGACGTCGGTGTCGGGCTGCGTCACTTTGGTCTGGAAGCGCCAGACCTTCGAGCCGTTGCGGGCGTCGAGCGCGTAGACGGAGTCGTCGGGTTGGCTGCTGCCCATGACGACGAGTGGCCGCCCGGTCGAATCGGTTGCCAATGCCGGAGGGGACCATGAACCGGTACTGGTGCCGTTGGAACCGGTGTTGTTCCAGCTGTTGAACACCCATCGCTGTGTGCACGCACCGGCAGTGTTCCCGACGCCGTTGATGGCCCATTCGTGGCCGGCGTTGCTGGTTTCAGAGACGCCCGAGTCGCCGAAGAAGACCACTGGGCCGGTCGCATCGACCCGGCCGACGGCTGGAGCGTCGAAGATCCGTCCGTGCGCGACGAAACTGCATTGCAGCTTGCCGGTGGTGGCGTCGAGCGCGACGAGCTGACCGTGGATGCCCGTGAGTGCGTAGGAGGCCGTGCCGAGATACACGGTGTTGCCCACCACCGCCGGCGACGAATAAACGGGGCCGTATCCGGATGTGCTCCACACGATGCCGCCGGTTGCGAGGTTGACGGCGTCGATCCTGCCCGACGTGGTGGCCGCGTATACGAGGGTCTTGCCGATGGTGGCGTTGTACGCGACGGCCGGGGAGGACTTGACTTGGGTATTCGCGGACCCCACCGGCGTCTTCCAGCGCAGCGAGAGGCCGGGGGCGGCCGCAGCACCGATCGCGGGATCAGGGGATACCCCGGTGTGCAGGTTGTCGTTGTGGAACGTCAGCCAGTTTCCACAACACAGCGCGAGCACCGGCGACCAATTCGACGCGTGGCCGTTGGCACTGTTGCGAAGCCGAGCTTCGAATTCGTACGTCCCCGAACCGGCGGACGGTGCGAAGGTCTGGCTCGTAACGGTGGTGCCGCTGACCAAGGCCGCCCAGGTGGTCGCGCCCGGGGTCCTCTGCTGCACGTCGAAAACGAGGTTGACTGCCGGGGCCGCGGCGGCCCACGTGAGCGTGTACGTGCCTGCCGACGGCCCGGGCGTCGCGGTCATGGGTACGGAGATCGTCCCGGCAACCGTCGGATGGAACGTGTCGGTATAGGGGAAACCGCCCGCCGAGTTGAAGTCGATTGCGTAGGAGCCGGCGGGCGCCCGCCCGCCCGAGGCGTACAGGCCCATGCCCGTGCCGTCGGTCACGTTCTGCGGGGCGGAGCCCATGAAGGTCCACTGCACTTCCCGCCCCTGGTTCGCGGTCAGCGTGCCTCCCACGAAGCCGTCGGCCCGGGCCAGCACGTAGGAAGTGTTGGGCGCGGCGTCGGCGAGCCGACCGACCTCGTTCGCCGCGAGCTCGGTGACCCACTCATTCCCGTCCGCCGCCGCGGTGACATCTTCGGGACTCGTCGCGATCCCGTACTCGGTCACCGTTCCGGTCGGTGTGATCCGTCCGAGCTCGTTCGATTTGCTTTCCGCGAACCACAACGCTCCGTCCTCACCGGCCGTGATGCCGTGCGGGACGGCGTTGGCCGACAGCGGGTACATCCCGAACGTTCCGGTGCTGGTGATCTTCCCGACGCGGCCGCTGGTATCGGTGAACCAGATGTTGCCGTCCGGGCCGGGTGAGACGCCGTACGGAGAAACCGTTGCCGTGCCGTTCGCGGGTACGACGTACTCGCCTGCGACGGCGCCGGCGGTCGTCACCTTTGCGATCTTCTTACTGACGGGCTCGCTCACCCACAGGTTGCCGTCGGCTCCTCCCGCGATGCCTTTCGGCGCGCTGCTGAGACCGCCGAACTCGTCGACCTGGAGCGTGCTCAGGCTGATACGGCCCACTTTGCTCAGCGACGTATCGGCAAACCAGATGTTTCCATCCGAACCGACCGTGATCCCGTCCGGAACGCTTCCCACCGGCAGCGCGATCTCACTGAACACTCCATCCGTCGTCATGCGGCCGACCTTGGCGCGCGCCGATTCGCTGAACCAGATGTCGCCGTCCGGACCGGCGACGATGCCGGTCGGCGCGCTCGTGGCAGTCGGGACCGGGAACTCGTTCACTGCACCCGTCAGGGTCATTCGACCGATCTTGTTCGCGTTCTTCTCCGTGAAGAAGATCTGACCGTTCTGCCCGACGGCAACGTCATACGGCGCACTCGACGCGGTCAAACCACCGAACTGTGCAAGACGGCCTACCGCCCGCGCCGGCAGAGGCGTCGCCAACAAGCCGGCCGTGCCGACCGCAAGGAGCGCCAAGAAGGCCCACACACGCCCGCGACGAGCTCGAGCCCGGCATCTCATGGGGGGGCCGGGAAAAAGAGGGAGGCAGGCATTTGAATATTTCGAGTATCCCGCAATTCGGCCCGGTACACGCGGACTGTCGGCCGGTACCGCGACGGACCTTCTCAACCGCGCCGCATACAAGCGATGTCGTGCGCGGCGGAAGTTCTCAGGCGTGTGGAGGTGGTCCGGAGGGTCCGTCCAACGCGGTCACGCCGGTGTTGGTGCCGATCAGCAAGAGTCCCAGGGCGGCTGAGGGCGATGCGAAATGCGGCACGCCGGCGAGCGTCATTGTCGTCATGGTCTTACCGGTCGACGGGTTGAGCGCATAGAGCTTCGCGTCGGCGGTATCGATCGACCAGAGTACGCCGCCGGCGAGGATCGGTGGGCCGGCGCTGCTCGTGGTCGGACCGGCCCAGCCGAGCGACATCGATCGGGCAGTGGCGTTGATGTTCACTTCTCGGATGTGTTCCTGGCACGGCACATAGAGGTGCTTGCCGTCGAACGCGGTGCCCCCGAACGCCTCACCCGAACAGACTTTGATTGATTGAAGTTTCGACAGGTCCGTGGTCTCGAGCAGGTAGCCGACGTGTTGCTTGCCGATCTGGAACACCAGCTTCGATCCCAACAACGCCGGACCGACCGAGCCGAGGTCCTGGTCATCGGTCGCGTTCGATGCAGAGAAGTGGTGTAAGAGATGCAGCGCCGGATCGAACTCGAGGAGGCTTTCGCCGTAGTCGCCGGCACTCACGACCGGGTTCGGGTTCCCGGTCGCGATGTACACGTTCCCCGTCGCGTCGACCGCCGGTCCGCCGGGTGCCCAGATCGCGCCCTGACCGGTATGCGGAGTGACGTCGAACGCCAACTTGGCGGCCCCTGCTTCCGTGCGAGACACCAGCCAGCCGTGATAGACGCCGCAGTCACCCGCGTAGCCGCCGTAGCCGACGTACACCCGGCCCTTCGAGAGCGCCAACGCGGCACGCTGTTGGATGTGCAGCGGATTCTGCACGCCGCCCGGATCTGCATTTGCCGAGACGCGAACGACGCCGGTCGCCACATCCAGACCGACCAGTTGATGGTGGATCACCTTGTTCGCGTCCTGCATCGTGGCGACGACGAAGATCGTGTGGGTCGCGGTGTCGATCACGGCTGTCGAGGTGATCCCGAGCGGGTCGATGTTCCCGCAGCCCGCCTGGGCGATCACGTTCCTCATCGGCGACCCGAGATGCCGCGACCACAACACACGACCGTCGTGCCCGTCCAACGCGTAGACCGTGTCGTTCTCGGTTGCTGCCAACACACGACCGGACCAAACCAGCGGTTGGCCGTACACCGCGCCGTCCAGCCGCGCGCCCCAGGCGTGTTTGATCGGCAACAGCCCCCGATCGATCCTGTCGTCGCCGGTACGCGCCGCGTTGCCGTGGTACGCGGGCCAAACCGTCGAGCAGGCGGACACACAAACCGCCAACGCGATGACCGCCGCCCAGGCCGTCACATGACGACCAATCCGCAGGCGACGGTTCATGTCGACACCATCCGGTCCAACCCCCGATCCCTTGGGTGCTGATCGAACAACTATGTGCGATGTCGGGTGCCCGCGGCGACGAGCGCTTCGAAGAGAGCGAGGTGTTCGGGCCGGTGGCGCAGGAGCTCGGGGTGCCATTGCACGCCGAGCGCAAAGGTGCACTCCTCGACCTCGACACCTTCGACGAGGCCATCGTCGCTGTACCCGACCGCGAGGAGCCGTGGAGCGAGAACGTCGAGCGTTTGGTGATGCAGCGAGTTGACGGCCACGTCGGTGGCACCCATCACCTTCGCGAGCATGGAACCGGGCGCGAGGCGAACGTCGTGGACGCGCTCGTTGAACTTGGGCAGATCGAAATGACCGTCGTAGTGCTGTTGCAGCGTGCCGCCCAACGCGACGTTCAGCACCTGTATGCCTCGGCACACACAGAGCATCGGTCGGTCATCGCCTACGGCGGCCGCGATCAGCTCGATCTCGAACTCGTCGCGGGCGGGATCAGCGGCTTTGGTTTCCGGCGCCGGCTCGGCGCGATAGCGATTCGGGTTGACGTCGTCGCCGCCGGTGACCAGCAGTGCGTCGACGCACGCAAGGGCGGCCGTCGCGTCGGCGGCACTACCCATGGGAAGCAACACGGGAACGCCGCCCGCTTTGCGTATCGCCTTCGCGTACGCCACGTTCGCGACGTGGTGCAGCACCGCGATTCCGTCGCCGTCGTCAACCAGGCTCACGTGCGCGGTGATCCCGACGAGCGGGGTGGTCGTCGTCATGGTGCCGCCACGAATGCCAGTGTACGCTCGACTCGATGGAGGTCGTGCTCGAGCCGGACGCGACACCACTCGTGCGGATCATCGCGACGATGTTGTCAGCCTCGCTGACCGAAGCCGGCCTCGCACGAAGGGCCGCGGGTTTGCGCGGCGTGTTTGCTCTGCGGTCCGAAAAAGATCCGCAAGCGGTGACCATGCGATTCGACCGCGGACGCGTCGCGTTGACGCGCGGCGTCGCCGCTGATGCACAAGTCGTTGCCACTGTCGATCTCGACAACATGAGCGGGCCGGACGCGTCGAAGCCAAAGGTTCGGGGTGCCGCTCGGCATCCGCGGTTCGCGCTCGCGGTGTCGAAGCTGCTCGAACCGAGCGCCCGCACGTGGTCCGAACATGCGCGGGCGTTCTGGCTCTTTGCCCAAGCGCGACCCGCGATGCCGGAGCGAATCCGCGTCGTGTGCCTTGACGATGGCGAAGAACTCGAGCTCGGGAATGGTTCCGAAGCAAGCTCGACATACGAGATCCACGGATCGGCGCTCGCCCTGGTGTCGATCTTCTCGGGCAACTCGGTATTCGGTCAGGACCTCCTCGACGGCAAGGTCTATGCGATCGGTTCGTTCCAGCACGCGTCGGTTCTCACGGGAAGTTTCCTCGAATGGATGATGAGGGCCTGCCCATGACGTCCGAGGACGTCGGCGCCTGGCTCGACGCGAACCACATCACGACCGTCCGCACGGAGGGTGCGTCGATCGACGGTGTCGTGCTCGGAAAACATCTCAGCCGGGACAAGTTCGAGCGGTCTCTGCCCTTGGGACCTGCGCTCTCGGATCTCGTCTTCGCGTGGGACATCGGCGGATCGCCCCAACTCGGATGGTGGGCCGAGTTTCGTCAGCCCGCGCTCGGCGACGTGCATCAGCGCCCTGATCTGTCGACCATCGTGACCAGTCCGAATCGCCCGGGCATGGCGAATGTGCTGGTGGATCACACCAGTATCGACGGCACGCCGTTGCCGGTGTGCCCGCGCGTCGTCCTGCGCTCCGTCGTCGACCAACTCGCGGCGCGGGGTTTCACCGCGTCGAGCGCGTTCGAGCTCGAGTTCATGGTGTTCCACGAGTCGTACGACGACGCTCGCCGTGCCCACTATCGCAGCCTGTCGCCGATTGGGATGCCCGTGCCCGTCGGCTACACCACGCACAACGCGCACTACCTCGTCGGATTCATGGACGAAGTCGTGCGCCGCCTCGACGGACTCGGCATCCCCTGGGAAGCATGGAGCGACGAAGCCGCGCCCGGACAAGTAGAGCTCAACTTCGTACCCGCCGACCCGGTGAGCGCGGCCGATCGGGTGTTTCGCGCGAAGCAGGTCATCAAGGAGGTCGCCCTCGACCGCGGCGTGAGCGCGACATTCATGGCGAGACCCACGAGCGAGTACGGGAACGGCATGCACATCCACCACTCCCTCAGCCGCGGCGGAGCGTCGGCCTTCTTCGACGGCGACGGTCCCGATCGCCGATCCGCCGACATGAGGCATTGGATCGGCGGCCTGGTCGCGACGATGCCCGGCGCAGTGTCGATCCTGGCACCGACCGTGAACTCGTATCGTCGCATGGTCGCCTTCGCGGCCGCTCCCACCACACCAACCTGGGGTGAGGAGAACAAGTCGACCGGTCTGCGCGTGATCTCGCGCTCCGAGAAACTCGCACGCGTCGAGCATCGTGTCGCCAGCGCCGACGTGAACGTCTACCTTGCGCTCGCCGTAATCCTCGCCGGCGGTCTCGCCGGTATCGACGGCGCGATCGATCCGCCACCAGAGCATCGCGGGCTGGCATGGGGAGAACCACCGAGCACCGCGCGGCTTCCTTCTTCGATCAGTAGCGCCGCCGACGATCTCGAGCGCGACAAGGTCCTGACCGAGATCTTGGGTGACGTCTTCGTCGACTACTGGCTCCACGGACGACGTTGGGAATGGTTGATGTTCCACACCGGTGGAGGCGACGCCGACGCGACCAGCGTGACCGACTGGGAACTCGCCCGCTACTTCGAAATCGTATGACCGGAGGCCCGCGGGCCGGAGCGCCGGCTTCGCCACCCGGTGTCAGTGCACTGCGAGGCGGACGAGTTGCTCCGGGGGTGCGTCAACGGCGCGCAACGCGGTTTCGAGCAGCTCGGTCATCTCGGAGGCCGCCCTTGTTGTCGCGAGGTTGTGCAACGCTTCGCCCGTAGCGGCTTCGAAACGGTCGTAGAGCAGGTCGCCGTGGAATGAACCGTGCGCCCAGAATGGGAGTTGGTCGCTCGCGTCGAACGGTTGACGGATCACCGGCACGTCGCTGCCGGCCGCGCGTGCGAGCGTGGCTCGGGCGTCGGGGCGGGGGAGGCGCACGTCGGGAAACGCGTGAACCGGCATCGTCGACCAGCGGTTGGAGTACATCGAAAGTGGTCGGTTCGCATCGACGGGCGCCTTCGCGAACGTTCGGCTGGCGTCGGCGACGTGCACCTCGCGTCCCCACACCCCGCACAGCGCCCATTCGCGCACGCTCGTTGCCGTGCCGTTCAACAGGGGGAGAAGCGAGTGGCCATGGGTTCGGTGCCGGGGCGAGACGCCGAAGATGTCGCACAGCGTCGCGTGGAGGTCGACCGTCGTGGTGAGCGCATTGCACGGACCGGGCGTCGTGCCCGGCCACGAGATCAGCAGCGGAATATGGCCGAGTTCGGGGTACACGGGCACCTGAGGCTTTCCCCAAATCCCGCGCTCGCCGAGGTAGTGGCCGTGGTCGGTGCAGAGAACGAACGCGGTGGTGTCCCAAGCCTTGCGGTGGTCGAGAACGTCGA
>DATCCI010000655.1:0-9468 GCA_036511415.1 Acidimicrobiia bacterium | reverse complement strand
AAGTCGACGACGCCGGCTACCAAGGCGAAAAAGCGCGGGCCCGGGCGCCGGGCGAAGCTCACGCCCGAGACCCTGGAGCACATTCGAGCCGGAGTCGCGGCTGGTCTACCAATGGAATTCGCGGCACGACTCGCCGGGGTCGGAAAGTCGGCGTTCCATAACTGGCGGAACGACGGGGAACTGGCTCTCGACAAACAGTCCAAGGGCCAAGTCCTCTCAGACCGCGAGCGTGCCCGCCTTGATGTCGTCATCATGCTTCGAGACGCCCATGCCGAACGTCTCGCCATTCTGCACGAGAAGCTGGATGCGGAGGCGACGAACCATCGCAAGACCACGACCAAGATTGTCTTGAACCCCGTTATATACAAAGGCCACGTTCTCCGCGACGACAACGGCGAGATCCTGAAGGTACCGACCGTCAGTATGGTCACCACGGAGGAGCCCGACACGAATGCCCTGGCGATGCTCTATAGCAAGGCGTACGAGCACATGGAAAAGCTCGCCGACATAGAGTCCAGGACGGAATCCCCCAACAGCACACACGGCCTCACAGAGTCCGTCGAGGCGCGTCTCGCTCGGAGCATTAGGGTTCGACGCGAGCAGTTGCATGAAGACCATGAGGACGAGATAGACCGCCAAGTCAACGAGCGCCTCGAGGCCATGGGGATCACCGCGCCGAGCTCGCCCGCGGCGCGCTCGCGCGACACGGACGACGATGATGAGTACTACGAGTACTCGCCCTGGGTGTCGCCGTACGTCCCGGAATTCGACTCCGGAAACTCCGGAAACTCCGGAAACTCCGACTCTGATCCAGGCACCTGATGGACACCACGGGGCCGAATGTATCGCCCCCCGTGCCAACGCGAACACAAACAGTCACAATTGAGGTGGGCGGCGCCTTCGGGGGCGCTGCCCGAAGTAGCCGACGTCTATTGGACTCCCGTCGTCATCGCAGTCGCGCAACTTCGGACCTTGAACCCGAAGGCGGTTCCATATTTTCATCGTCAGCGGCCGCCGCCGTCGGTTGCTTTCACGGTCGCCGTCCAGAGGGATTCAGCCGCACCTGCGGTGTTCTGAACTGCCTCGCGGGCGATCAGCGAACGCAGATCTGCCCAGCCCCGGCTGGGCTACATCAACGGCGAGACCGTTGGCGAAGGACGCGCGCCGTTGTAGCTCGTGGTGAGATCCTTGCCGCCCGCGCGGCGCGGGTTCGTTCATCGTCACTACGTCAGCGACCCTCGATCCGGTTCGCGCTCCTTCGTACTTCACCGTTCGAGCACCGTTGCGTCGTCGCGATCACGGGTGAGCGCGCCCCGCGACCGAGCTGAGTGAGGACTGGTACATCAGAAACCGGACGGTCTGTTCCGGGCGCGTGGCCCTGGACGAGAACCGCGCTTCGAGTTTCGTCGTAGATCCCGGTAAGCGTCGCCGATCGCGTCGGCGTCCGAGATCTAAGGATTACCGATGAAGACAACGTTCCTCAGAAGTGTCGTGCTGGGCGCGGTGGTGTGCGGCGTGACCATGGTGTCGACTGCCGCCTTTGCGGGCACCGGGATCGGTGGCGTGTTCAACCTCGGGACCACGAACACGACCAACGCGTCCACCGTGTTGTCGGGTTCGACGAGCGGTCAACAACTGCGCGTCGCCAACAACGCCGGCACCGGCACCGGCACGACCGGAATCGGCATCCACACCGCCCCGAACGAACCACCTCTCGCGGTCGACTCCACGACCAAGGTCAACAACCTCAACGCCGACCTGCTCGACGGCCAGACATCGGCCGCCTTCGTTGCCGGAGGCGGACACATCGTGAGCGCCCGCCTCACCGAGACGATTCCCGGCGCCAACGCCACGGTTCTCACCGTGCCGACCTTCGGAACGGTCGAAGCAACCTGCGCGTCGACCGGCTTCGGCTTGTTGTGGCGGAACCGGACCAACCCCAGCACGCCGCTCGATGTCTGGGTGGTGGAACAAGGTGGCGTGACCCGCTTCGTCACCCAGGCGACCGCCAACACTGCGACGCAGATCGCGCTCGACGTCAAGGGCGACCAGCTCTTCACCGAACAAGCGGGCCGACCCGGCCACACCGCGACGATCACGACATCGGCGCACTGGAGCCCGGCCGGCTGCATCTTCCACGCCCAAGCCGTCACGCAATAGCGAGCGGCCCATCTTCAGCCGACCTGTACTCATCAGACGAATCAGGCGCTCACGATGTGATCGCCACGATCGGTCCCGCGAGGTCGCTGCAGCCGGACCCGGCGGGGGGACAGGAGCCCTGGAAGGGAGCGTCGCCGAACGAGAAGACGCCGCCGTCGCCGGCGACGAGCCAGTACCCGCGATGGTCGGGCGCGGCGGCCATGCCCACGATCGGTTGGTTGAGTCGGATCGATCCGGTGGAGCCGTAGAAGGGTGCGTTGAACGCGAAGATGCCGCCGTCGCTGGCGACGAGCCAGTAGCCCGTGCCGTTCGGTGTCGCCGCGATGCCGACGATCGGGCGGTTCAAATGGATGCCGCCCATCGAACCGTGGAATGGCGCGTCGCCGAACGCGAACACCGCGCCGCTCCGGTCGGTCAACCAGTAGCCGCCGCCGTCCGGTGTGGCGGCGATGCCCGTGACGTCATCCTCCGTGATCCCACTCGCCGGAAGGGAGCCATGGAATTGCGCCCGGCCGAACGAGAACACGCCGCCGTTGCGTTGCACGAGCCAGTAGCCGCCGTTCGTCGTCGCCATGCCGACGAAGTTGGACAGGTGCAGGCCGAGCCCGGGCGGGCTCGGGAAGCCCACGGAACCGTCGTAGGACTCGTTGAAGCCGAAGATTCCTCCGTCGCCTCCCTCCAGCCGGTAGCCCGGCCCGGGTGACGGCGGCGGCGGGGGAAGAATGGTCGTCCCGGGCTGCAGGCACGCCGTCGAGAAGGCGGCCGTCCAGGTGAGCTTCACGACGACCTGCCCGAGATTGGAGGAGGCGCCGGTCAGGTTGATCAAGAACTGCGGCAGCGGGTCCTTGGTGGTGAGGCCGAGATTCGAGAGGTCGACCGAGCCGGTCGCGTCGAGCGGCTGAACCGCCTCGCCGGGGAGGGGTTCGCCGTCTGACGCCTCGAACTGCACCGTGCCACTCCCGTACGCAGTGCGGGCGGGCGCGACGACCTGGATCGAAAGGAAGTTCGTCGGGGCGCAGCGCGGGTCGGGAACGACGACGGCCGAAGCGAGCACTCGCACGCTGCCGTGGCCGCAGGCCGCGCCGGTGTAGGCGTCGAAGTTCTGGATCTGGAACTGGCCCGAGTCCGAGTTGGCCCAGATGCACGTGGGGCGCTGCGGATCCGGGTTGATCGTGTAGAGGATGTTCATGTTCTGCAGCTGCACGGGCGCGTTCTCGCAGCCGGCGTTCCGCGCGAAGTCGTAGCAGGCGACGAGCTGGGGCGTGCCCGAGAACGTCCCGTCCGGCACGTAGACGCGCGGCCCGATCACGACGGACGTGCCGTCGAACGTTGCGTTCGGCAGGACGGCGGCCGTCATCCCGGGCGGGGTCGTCACGGCGTTCCCCGCGAGGCTGAGGCACGGGTCGCCCGTCGTCGGAACGCAGAAGCCGATCGGTGTTCCCGTCGCGTCGAGCATCGGGAACGCGGCACCGCCGATGTTCGCGAATTGAGTCTGGCTCGGGTAGGAGAAGCTGTCGGCCTGGGGCCAGTTGCCGGCGCAGTCGTGCAGGGTCGCGGCGTTGAAGCAACCGAGCTCGTTCGCGAGCGGCGCGCTGGTGAAGCTGAGGACGGTCGGGACGAGGATCTCGGTGCCCGAAACGGCGATCGCGGGTTCGGGCTCGGAGCGGTTCGCGATCTGCGCCCCGCCCGACCCGAGGCCGACATCGACGGTATAGGGCTGGCCGGGACACGCATTCAGGCTCGTCAGGCTGAAGCACATCATCTCGTCCTCGGAGCCGGCGGGGCTGCCGTTGACGTAGTTGAAGGCGTACCAGTTGCCTGCGGCCACGACCGGTTCGCTCACTTGGCTGATACCGCCCGCGATGAGTGCTTCGCCCACGCCCGAAAGCGGTGTGAAGCCGCAGAAGGGATCGGCCGCCGACGCGGGCGCGGTCCCGTCGATACACACCACTCCTGCCGTCTGGTCGGCCGACCGGGTCGCGAACACGAACACGTGCCGGCTGGGCTGGTCGACCCAGAGGCCCGGTTGGCTGGATGTGGCGAAGTCGCCGCCCGATCCGTCGGTGATCGTCTTGAAGCCGCCGGGCGCTTGGCCGACGGTCCAGCAGTTCGACGCGTCCGACTGGTTGTGGCACGCGACCTCGAGCGTGGCCGAGTGGTGGAAGACGTTGAAGACCTGGCTCGACGTGAGCCCGACAGCCCAGCCGTCGCCGCCTGCCCCCGCGCCGGCGAAGTTCGACGACGGCGGTGCGGCGATGGCGGTGGTCGAGGAGTAGGTGGCCGTCACGCCGGCAGCAGATGCCGCCGCCGCGGCCGCGGCCGGCGACGCGCCGGCCGGGATCAGCATCGCGGCCGGGAGGACGGCGGCGACCATCGCGAGCGCCCGCGCCCGCGCCCCGCCGCCCCGAAATGTTGCAACCGAGACGAGCCGCGCGAAGAGCGCCATACAGCCCGGGCCGCGTGACCGGCGTCGGTTCGAGGACCGGACTCGCGCAGTGACCATCAAACCGTGCTCCTCTTCGGGCCGAGGCGGAGCGAGTGCCGAACGTCACCCGCCTGCTGCCCGTTCAATTCGGAAGAAGCCCGCGCTTTCTTACTTTTCGCGGAAAACCGCGCACATCTTCCTTTTCGAGGCCACTCTCGGTGGGGATCGTCTTTGGCGACGCGTTTCGCGTCGAGGCCGAAACTCGCCCCGCCCAACCAGTCAGCCGGATCAGTTAGCCCGATCAGTCAGAAGGTCCAGCGGGTGGCGCCGCCGGGCTCCTTGGTCGCGACCGCGAAGACATCCTCGGCCGTGAACTCATAGACGTACCACGGCGGGGGACCGGCGCTGGGAGCGCTGTACTCGTGAGTGAAGCCGCCGCCGGCCACTGTCGGTGCCCAGCCGCCCGTGGCGAACACCTCGGCCAGGCGCCGCAGCCGCGCGTCGTCGCGGACTCGGACCGCCCGCCCCTCGAGCGCCACGTCGTACCCGTGGATGGCGACGCCGAACGCGCAGCGCGGGTCGCGCTCGATGTTGCGGATCTTGCGCGATCGCGGACCGCCGGAGAAGTAATAGCGGCCGTCGACCCAGAACGCGCCGACCGCGGTCATGTGGGGCCGGCCGTCGCCGTCGATCGTCGACAACCAGAACGTGTGGTGGCCCGGTCCACCGGTCCCCGGTCCCTGGGTCAGGTTGGTCTCGAGCGTCCGCCGCACATCCGCCCACTCGAGTGGGGCGAGGTCGTAGAGGTCGGCGAGATTCCTCGTGCGGGGTTCGGGAGCAGCCATATGTCAGTACGACGATAGGCGGCCGCGAAACTCACCGGTCAGGGCACCGGGAACGTCAACTTCCTCGCGGCCGCACTGCTACGAGTCCCAGGCGAGCGGCAGCGAGTCCATCCCGCGCACGAGGCTCGACGCCACCCACTGCGGTTCGCCGGCGACGACGTAGCCGGGGTGCCGGCGCAACATCTCTTCGAACAGGATGCGCGTCTCCATGCGCGCGAGCGCCGCGCCGAGGCACAGGTGCTCGCCGAAACCGAACGCGAGGTGCGGAGGGTTCGCGTCGCGTCGGATGTCGAAGACGTTTGCCGTCGGTCCGAAGGTGCTCTCGTCTCGGTTGCCCGACGCATAGAGCATGATGAGATAGTCGAGTGTTTTCACCTCGAAGCCGCCGATCGTGGTGTCGGCGGTCACGGTTCGGGCGAACGCCTGAATCGGCGTGACGAAGCGTAGGCATTCCTCGACTGCAGACGGGATGAGGGCCGGTTCGGCGACCATGTCGGCGCGTTGTGCCGGATGCTCGAAGAGCGCGACCGTGCCGCCGGAGATCAAGGTGCGCGTCGTCTCGTTGCCGGCGACGAGGAGGGCCAGCAGGAAGATCAGCAGCTCGTCGCGGTCGAGCGAGCGGCCGTCGACTTCCGCGCCGACGAGGATGGACACGATGTCATCGCCGGGATGCGCCGTCTTCGCGGCGACGTGTTCGATGAGGTAGCCGAAGAGCTCACCGGTCGCCGCGGCCGTCTGCTCGGGCGGCTTGTCCGTTGCCTCGATGGTCGCATCGGACCACCGCCGGAAGTCGGGCCGATCCCCGTCCGGGATCCCGAGGATCTCCGCGATCACCATCAGCGGGAACGGCGCGGCAACGCAGTCGACGAAGTCGAACACCCCCGAATCCGGCGTTCGATCGAGCACAGTGCACGCGAGTTCCCGGATGCGGGGCTCGAGGTTCGCGATCGCTCGGGGCGTGAACTCCCGATTCACGAGCTTGCGGAAGCCGACGTGGTCGGGTGGATCCATGTGGAGGATCGAAGGCGCCTTGGCGGGGCGTTCCCAGGTGCGCATCGGATCGTTCACGAGGGCACCCATGGACGAGCAGAACCGTGCGGGATCGCGGCTGATCTCGCGGATGTCGTCGTAGCGCGCGATCGTCACCATGCCGGGCGCGAACTCGTGCACCGGCGACTCGCGGCGCAGATCGGCGAGGAGCTCGTAGTAGTCGGGGCGCAAGTAGTAGCCGGGCACCGTTGGATCGGCGGGCAGTTCGCTCATGTCTCCTCGTTCCTCGCGTTG
The DNA here is from genome assembly GCA_036511415.1 of Acidimicrobiia bacterium. GTDB lineage: Bacteria > Actinomycetota > Acidimicrobiia > IMCC26256 > PALSA-610 > PALSA-610. The sequence continues at coordinate 2,754 of DATCCI010000655.1, read as the reverse complement.
CTCACATGAACGACGACTGTTCGTCGAGGCCCAGGCCGGGATGCGGACCCGCGAAGATGCTCTGCAGGTTGCCGGTACCGACCCCGCCTCCGACCGGATCGTCGACCCTCACGATGCAGTCGCGGAGTTGATGCAGGCGGCGCGCCTGGTCGTACGTCGTACAGTCCGCGATGTACTCGCCGTCCACGTGTTGGCGGCCGCGCCATTCGCCGTGCCAGTGGCCGTCGAAACCGAAGTACAGGCCGGCGCCGAGGTGGAAGCCGGTGGCCGACAACGCGGTGATCGCGATGTCCCGCGCCGAACCGTCGCTCATCGTGGCGTGGAACACGCCGCCGCGCAGACGCCGGTTCTGCGGGTCGACGTCGAGTTCGGGCACGAGTGCGGCGTAGGGCTCGCGCCGCCCGTCGGTATGTTCGAAGCCGCCCTGGAGCTCGATGCGCTGCCAGTCGCCGAAGCTGTGGCGTTGGTAGTAGGTGTGCAGGCCGTAGTGCGTGCCGTCGGGACGGGTCATGAGGATCGGCGACCAGATGATCGTTGTGGCGACGTTCGCCGGCACCGGCGCGGGCGCGACGTCGGTGACGGGGACGCCGACCTGGTAACGAACGCCCCACGAGTGATCACGCGTCGACACCCAGGTCTCGTCGGAGAACTCGATGCGCTCGCCGTCGATGTCGACCCAACCGTGGGCGGTGCCGATGTGGTGGTACCGCGCGATATCGGCGTCGATGCGTCGTCCGTCGCGGCTGCGATGCACCTCGTGGTTCTCGAGGACGGCCGGGACGACACCCTCGAGCACCCATTCGAACGAGACGGGCTGCGCGTCGTTCGCGTCGAGCCCGAATCGTATGCGGCGCATTTGCTCGAGCACCTCGTAGCGCATCGGCCCGACCGCGGCCGTGTAGCCGTCGCCGCCGAGCTCGCGGCTCGCGCGCACCGTCCATTGCTCGATGCCACGCGACACGCCCGCGTAGGCGTCCATGACGCCCCGGTTCGGGTACTTGCCCAAGCCGAAGCCGAGCGAGATCGAGCCATCGTTCGCGCCGGCCATCGCGCAGATCTTCTCGGTCCACGATCGATCCGACTGCGAGACCGTCGCGAACGTGTCGACGATCTGATGGGCGAGCAGTTCGTCGAGGGGGCCGAGCGGCCCGAGATCAGTCATCAGGTCTCAAGTACCGTCGTCGATACACGTCATCGGGGCAAATGTACGCGAGAGGTTCGCCGTGGCGCTCCTGACCCATCGTGATCCGCTGGTCGTCGCCACCGCGCTCGCGGGCTGGATCGCCGAACGCACCGGAGCTCGCGACGTACGCGTGATCAACGCCGAGCATCCTTCCGCCGGATGGTCGAGCGAAACCGTCCTGGTCGACCTCACGTGGTCGGCGGACGATCACGAGCACGACGAGCAAACCCACGAGTTCGTCGTGCGCCTCGCCCCGCCCACGGTCGGCACGTTTCGCGACTACGACCTCGCGCAGCAGACGGTCGCGCAGCTTGCCGCCGCCGCCGCCGGCGTCGCCATCGCTACCCCGGAGCTCGTCTCCGACCCCCGATGGCTCGGCACGCAGTTCCTCGTCATGCCGCGAGTCCGCGGCCACCTCATCGGTGAGGTCGCGGTCCTCGACCCATGGCTGATCTCGCTCACCGAGGGTCGGCGCGCCGAGGTATACGCGGCCTTCGTCGGAGCCGTCGCGGCGACGCATCGCGCCGACCTCGCCGACGCGGCCGGCGTCTCCGAACGCGACAACGAAGCCGAGCTCGACTTCTGGGCGGACTATCTCGACTGGTCGAGCGGCGGTGAGCCGGTTCCCGCGCTCGTCGACGCGCTCGAATGGTGTCGTGCGCACCGACCCGCGGTTGAATCCGAGCCCGTCTTGCTGTGGGGAGATGTTCGGCTCGGCAACGTGATCTTCGGCGACGACCTGATGCCGCGCGCGGTGCTCGACTGGGACATGGCGTCGATCGGCGCACCCGAGCACGACGTTGCGTGGTTGACGACGCTCGAATCCACGACGAGATCATTACTCGGCCAGCACCTCGCCGGATTCCCCGACCGAGACGGAACGATCGCGCAGTACGAGTCGCTCAGTGGGCGCACCCTGCACGATTTCGGGTGGTACGAGATACTGGCCATGGTCCGCAGCACCGCGATCCTCACCAGGATCGGCTACCTGCACCGAGACGCCGGCTTGCCCAGCCCGTTGCGAATCGAGGACAACCCCGTCCTCGCTCTGCTCGCCGCCCGACTCGCCTCAGTGAACAGACAAGGTTGACAGCTGACGCACAGATCGCGCGGTTAGAAGACAGTGCTCGGTTCCGCGGGGCGGAACGAGTTCAGGAGCGCGCATGATCGAAGCGATGGCGTTGACGAAGCGGTATGGGTCGACCGTCGCGGTGGACGATCTCAGCTTCACGGTGGCGGATGGTCGCGTCACGGGCTTTTTGGGTCCCAACGGCGCGGGCAAGTCGACGACGATGCGGTTGATCGTGGGTCTCGATGCGCCGTCGTCGGGGCGGGTCACGGTAAATGGATGTTCGTATCACGATCGACGCTTCCCCTTGCACGAGGTGGGTGCGTTGCTGGAAGCGAAAGCGATTCATCCCAGTCGCACTGCTCGCAGCCACCTCCGGTGGTTGGCCCAATCGAATGGGATCAGCCCGAGGCGAGTTGACGAGGTCCTCGAACAAGTAGGGATCAGTGCGGTTGCCCGGAAGCGGGCCGGCACGTTCTCGCTCGGCATGAGCCAGCGTCTC
>DATCCI010000654.1:0-2669 GCA_036511415.1 Acidimicrobiia bacterium | reverse complement strand
CGTCAACAAGTACTACCTCGATGTTCTGTACGAGCGCGTGATCGTCGGCGGCATCAAGGGCCCGATCGCCGCAGGGGTCTACTGGTTCAACCAGAACGTGATCGACAACGTGTTGAACTACACCGGGCGCGGCGCGCAGGCGCTCGGTCGCGTCACCTACGACTACGTCGACCAAAAGGGTGTCGACGGTCTGGTCAACGGTCTCGCCACGCTCACCGGCGACTCCGGTGGCGAGGTGCGCAAGATCCAGACCGGTCGCCTGCAGTTCTACGCACTCGTGCTCGTCGTCGCCGTCGTCGTGTTCGCCGGCGTCCTTTGGATCTCCACCTAGGCAAGGGGAATCGGCTCGATGCATACCTGGTTCGACTCCTGGGCGCTGACCCTCGTGGTCTTCGTACCGGCTATCGGCGCGGTCATCACGATGCTCATCCCGCGCGAAGAAGAGGAGGCGATCAAGTGGACCGCGCTCCTCACCACCCTCGCCACGCTCGGGTTCACGATCGCGACGGTCGCCAAGTTCGACTTCGGCAAGACGAGCACGCTGCAGTTCAGCGTCACGAAGAACTGGATCGACGTCATCAACAGCCACTACCACGTGGCGGTCGACGGCATCTCTCTGCCCATGCTCGCCCTGTCGTCGTTCATCACGGTTCTGTGCGTCATCTACTCGTGGAACCACTTCCCCGAGCCGCACAACCCCAAGGCCTTTCTCGCGCTGCTGCTGATCCTCGAGGTCGGCATGAACGGCACGTTCGTGGCCCAGGACCTGATCCTGTTCTTCATCTTCTTCGAGATCGTCCTGCTCCCGATGTTCTTCATGATCGGGGTATGGGGCGGCCCGAACCGCGAGTACGCGTCGATCAAGTTCTTCTTGTTCACGCTGTTCGGCTCGGCTCTGATGCTGCTGTCTTTCCTGGCGCTCTACTTCAAGGTCGACGTGCCGGGCGTCGGGCACACGTTCGACATGGTGCTGCTCTCGAAGGCGGCGGGCTCCGGGGTGGTGCACGGCACCCAGCTCCTGATCTTCGGAGGCCTGTTCATCGGCTTCGCGATCAAGGTGCCGATGTTCCCGTTCCATACCTGGTTGCCCGACGCGCACACCGAGGCGCCCACCGTCGGCTCGGTGCTCCTGGCCGCGATCCTGCTGAAGCTCGGTACCTACGGCTTCATTCGCATCGCGCTCCCGATCCTCCCGGAGGCCGCGAAGAGCTGGGCGCCGTGGATCGGCTTGCTCTCGGTGATCGGCATCATCTACGGCGCGCTCGGGTGTCTCGCGCAAACGGACATGAAGCGCCTGATCGCCTTCTCGTCGGTCGCGCACATGGGTTTCGTCATGCTCGGGATCTCGACGCTCACGACGTTCGGCATCAACGCCGCGATCTTCGGGATGGTGGCGCACGGCCTCATCACCGGAATGCTGTTCTTCATCGCCGGGTCGGTGCAGCACAACTACGGCACCCGCGAGCTCTCCCGGCTCGGCGGGCTGCTCAAGCAGGCGCCGAAGATGGGCTGGATCCTGGGCTTCTGCGCGATGGCAAGCCTCGGGCTCCCCGGGCTCGCGGGCTTCTGGGGTGAGTTCCCGGCGGTCCTGTCGACCTTCAACCCGGGCGGCAACTTGTCGCAGCCGTTGTTCCGCACCTACATGGTCGTCGCCGCGATCGGCACCGTCCTCGCGGCCGGCTACCTGCTCTGGATGCTGCAGAAGGTCGCGTTCGGCGTACCGAAGCCGGAGTTCGCCGGCGCCCACATCCACGACGTCAATTCCTTCGAGTGGACGGCCTGGGTGCCGATCCTCTTGTTGATCGTCGCGCTCGGAGTCTTCCCGAACCTGATCTTCCGGGTCACCGACGACGCGGTGGCGTGCCAGACCGCGGCGCCCTTCGTGTCGAAGACCACCACTCCGGTCTCACCGACGCTCAAGTGTCCGGCGTCGCCGCTCCCGGTGCAGACCGCGGCCAAGGTCTCCGGAGGCTGACGTGCTTCTCGCCGCGACCGCGCACATCCCGACTCCGGCATTCGACTGGCACGCGTTCGCGCCCGATCTCGTGCTGGTCGCGACGATGGTCGTCGTGCTGATCGCGGATCTGCTCCTGCCCGACCGAGAGACGTGGCGTACGTCGAGCATCACCGCGGTCGGCCTGCTCGGCGCGCTGATCCCCATCGCGACGCTCGCACACTCCGGTCACGACCGGTCGCTGTTCGACGGCGCGTACGTCGTCGACCACTACGCGCTCGCCTTGAAGGCGTTCTTCATCATCGCGACCTATATCACCGTGCTCTTGTCGGTCGACTACATCGCCGAGGGCGACTACTACAACGGCGAGTTCTATTTCCTCTTGCTCGTCGCGACCTTCGGCATGAGTGTCATGGCCGGCGCGCGCGATCTCATCACGCTGTTCGTCGCGCTCGAGACGATTTCGATTCCCACCTTCGTGCTCGCCGGGTTCCGCAAGCACGATCGGGCCTCGAACGAAGCGGGTGTGAAGTACTACCTGATCGGCGTCCTTTCGTCGGCGCTGATGCTTTACGGGATGTCGCTCATCTACGGCGTCACCGGTGCCACCAGGCTGTCCGGCCCCAACAGCATCTCGTCGTACATGTCGCAGCACGGAACGGTTCCGCTGGTGGCGGTCGCGATGTTCCTCTCGCTGGTCGGGTTCGCGTTCAAG
>DATCCI010000653.1:0-2444 GCA_036511415.1 Acidimicrobiia bacterium | reverse complement strand
GCGACCCGAAGGGGCTGCTGGCACGCGTCGACGCCCTCGTGCTCACGGGCGGTCCCGACGTCGATCCCGCGCGCTACGGCCAGCGCGCCCACCCGAGCGTCTACGGCGTCGATGCCGCCGCCGACGAATTCGAGTGCGCCCTCGCCGAGGCCGCGCTCGTCCGTTCGGTGCCCACGCTCGCGATCTGTCGCGGTATCCAGGTCCTCAATGTCGCCCGGGGCGGCACGCTGCACCAACACATCACCGACGATCCCGGCGTGCCGCCGCACGGCCGGCCGGGGGTGGCCGGCGGGGCCCGCCCGCACGAGGTCGCGCTCGACCGCGACTCGCTGCTCGCGGAGGTCATGGACACGACGCGCGTGACCGGGTCGTGCCATCATCATCAGGCCATCGCGACACTCGGCGACGGCCTGCGGGTCGTCGGCCGAGCGGCCGACGGCATCGTCGAGGCGCTCGAGCTCGACGGCGCGTTCCTGCTGGCCGTGCAGTGGCACCCCGAGGACACCGCGGCCGACGATCGGGCGCAACAGCGGCTGTTCGACGCGCTGGTCAACCGCGCGGGGCGGTGATCCGCGCCCGCAGCTCGTGCTTGGGCACCTTGCCGCTCGGGTTACGCGGCATGACGTCGATGACCTCGATGCGCTCGGGGATCTTCTGGGTCATCAAGCCCACGGTCCGGCAGTGCTCGCGCACGTCGGGGATGGTCGGCGGGTCGGCCGGGTCCTTGGGAACGACGAACGCGACGACCATCTCGCCCCGCGCCTCGTCGGGGATGCCGAGTACCGCGACGTCGGCGACCTTCGGGTGCCCGTAGAGCACGTCTTCGACCTCCTTGGCCGAGACGTTCTCACCCTTGCGGATGATGATGTCCTTGACCCGGCCGGTGATGAGGATCGCGCCGTTCGGGTCGAACCGCCCCATGTCGCCGGTGAGCAGGAACCCGTCGTCGGTGAACGCGTCCTGGTCGAGCGAGCTGTCGACGTAGCCCCGCATCACCTGCGGACCCTTCACGGCGATCTCGCCGCTGTCGAGGATCTTCATCGTGACGCCGCGCGTCGGGGTGCCCTCGGCCATTGCTTTGGAGCTGTCCGGCGCGTCGACGTCGGTCTGGGCGACGATCGGCGCCTCCGTCATGCCGTAGCCCGAGGTCGTGCCGATCGAGCTCGGGACCACCTTTCTCAACTCGTCGTGAAGATGCGGCGGCTTGGTCGAGCCACCCCCCGGGAAGTCGCGCACCGTCGCGTACGCGGCCGGGGTGGCGCGTGCTTCTTCGATGAGCGCGGCGTGGATCGCGGATGCCCCGTTCGCCAGTGTCACCTTGTGCCGGCCGATGAGCTCGGTCGAGGCCGGCGCGGTCCACGTCTCCATCAGCACCGCGGCCGACCCGGTCAGCAGCGGGGTGTACACGCCGATGATGATTCCGCCGATATGCGTGAACGGGAACGCGACGAGTGCGATGTCGTCGGCCACGACGTGCGTCTTCTCCGCGTAGCCGATCGCGCCCGCGAGCACCGACCGGTCGGTGTGCTGTGCGCCCTTCGGATCGGCCGTGGTCCCCGACGTGTAGAAGATCCATCGCACCGGATCGCGCGCGGGATCGTCGTAGACCGCGGGCGGGGCCGGGAGCGTCGACGGGTCGCCTTCGGGATTGAAGTGATCGGCGACGAGCGTGTGCATGTCGTCGTTCTCGCCCGCGACCTGCTCGGCCAACGCCCGGTAGTCGAACTTGTTCCACGTCGACGGGGTGATCAACAGCTTGCACTTCGTCTGCTTCGCGATGAACGACACCTCGCGGTAACGGTAGATCGGGAGCATCGGGTTCTGTACCGCACCGAGCCGGCACAGTGCGCCCACGAGCACGGCCGACTCCGTCCACGTCGGGAGTTGCCACGAGACGTTCGTCCCCGCAGCCACCCCGAGCGCGCGCAGGCCGGCGGCCGCGCGCGCGCAGAGCTCCCGGTATTGCGCGAACGTCGTTACGCGATCGCCGTCGTACAGCATCACGCGATCGGGGGTGGTCGCCGAACGGCGCTCGACGAGCTCCCAGACGCTGCGCGCGTCGTCGATCATCGCGTGCGGATCGATTGGAGTCATACGGTGATGCCGCCGTCGATGGAGACGATCGACCCGGTCATGTAGCGACACTCGTCGGACGCGATGAACGCGACGACGTTCGCGATCTCTTCCGGCTGCGAGTTGCCGAGCGGCGACATCACCTTGCGCATCTTCTTCCAGTCGACGCCCTCGGGGAACTCCATGAACGCCTGCTGCAGCGGCGTCTCCATGCCACCGGGCGCCACGCAGTTCGCGCGCACGCCCCGCTTGAGGTACTCGTCGGCCAGGCAGCGCGTGAGGTGCACGACGCCGGCTTTCGACGCGCAGTAGGCGATCGAATACGGCTGCGACTTGATACCTGCGTTCGAGGCAATGTTGACGATCGAGCC
>DATCCI010000652.1:0-5496 GCA_036511415.1 Acidimicrobiia bacterium | reverse complement strand
GGTGCCCGACTTCCACGGCGGCGATACGAACTTCAAGTCGATCGACTACCTCTCGATCCCACTTCCGGTGATGCAGACGCTGAACGCGCTGATCGTCGACGGCGTGTTGATGCGCCATCCTTCGTTGCGGATCGGCGTGATCGAGTTGGGTGCCACGTGGGTGCCGGGGTGGATGCGCTCGCTCGACTCCGCGCACGAAGCGTTCCGCAAGAACGAGACCCGGCTGCAGAATATGGACCTGCGACCGAGCGAGTACGTGCAACGTCAGGTGCGCGTCACGCCCTACCCGCACGAGGACGCGGGCTGGACCATCGCGAACACCGGCGACGACGTGTGTATGTTCTCGTCCGACTTCCCTCACGTCGAGGGCGGGCGGAACCCGATCGCGCGCTTCGAACGCAGCATGGACGCCGCCGGACTGGGCGCCGATGCACGCGAGCGGTTCTACGTCGAGAACTTCGTCGACCTGTTGGGTCCGGTGCTCGACCGCCGCGGTGTCTCGATCGTCGCCTGAGGCGCGTCGTATGACGCGACGGATCGCAATCATCGGCGCAGGGCCCGGCGGGATCTGCATGGGGATCAAGCTGCGCGAAGCCGGATTCGACGACTTCACCATCTTCGAACGCGCGCCGGGAGTCGGCGGCGTGTGGTACCACAACACGTATCCGGGAGCGGCGTGCGACGTGCAGTCGGCCTTGTACTCGTTCTCGTTCGAGCTGAAGCGCGACTGGTCGCGGCCGTACGCGACGCAACCCGAGATCCGCGCCTATTTCGAACACTGCGTGGAGGCGTACGGCCTGGCCCCGCACATCCGGCTGAACACTCGCGTCTCGGCGGCACACTGGGACGACGAGCGCTCGGAATGGCGCGTCATCACGGAGCCCGGCGTCACCGATCACCTCGACACCGGCGGCGCGGCGAGGCACGCCGAAGAGCATCTCTTCGACGTCGTCATCGGCGCGGTCGGTATGTTCAACGAGCTCCACGTTCCCGATATCGCGGGCCTCGACGAGTTCCGCGGCACGCGCTTCCATTCCGCTCGATGGGATCACTCGCACGATCTGTCGGGCGAGCGCGTGGCGGTCGTCGGCAGCGCGGCGAGTGCGGTGCAATTCGTCCCCGAGATCGCGCCAGGCGTCGAACGGCTCCACGTCTTCCAGCGCACGCCCAACTGGGTGCTGCCCAAGCTCGACACGCCGTATACCGACGACGAGCTCGAACGCTTCCGCACCGACCCCGATGCGATCGTCGAAGAGCGCGCGCTCGTGTGGGATCGCCTCGACGGGTTCATCACCTTCTCCAATCCCCGTGCCGTGCGCAAGGCGCAGGAGTGGGGAGAGCTCAATCTCGCGGTCGTCGAGGACGCGGCGCTCCGACGCGAGCTCACGCCCGACTTCCCGCACGGCTGCAAGCGGCCGCTCGTCTCCAACGAATGGTTTCCTACGTTCAACCGGCCCAACGTCGAGCTCGTCACCCGGCCCATCGAACGCGTCACCGCCGACGCGATCGTGACGGTCGACGGCGCGACCCGGGCGGTCGACACGATCGTGCTCGCGACCGGCTTCGACACGACGAAGTACCTGTCGGTCGTGGACGTCACCGGCCGCGACGATCGCCGGCTCGCCGATGCGTGGAGCGACGGCGCGCGGGCCTACCTCGGCCTCACGACCGCGGGTTTTCCCAACCTCTTCATGCTGTACGGCCCCAATACGAACAACGGATCGATCCTGTTCATGATCGAGTGCCAGGTGGGATACGTCCTGCGCCACCTGCACCGGATGGACACGCACGGACTCGCGTCGATCGACGTGCGCGTCGACGTGATGGACGAATACAACCATGCCCTGCAGGACGATCTGGACGCGGTCGAGGTGTGGAACGCGGGGTGCAACGGCTACTACCGCGGCCCGACCGGCCGTATCGTCACCCAGTGGCCGCACACGATGACGGAGTACCAGGGGCGAACCGACCGCGCCGACTTCGACGCTTACGACTCGCGCGCGGCCCGCAACACTCGGCGCCAGACCGCCCGGTAAGCCTCGATTCCGTCCGGCGAGAGTGCCCCTTCGGGACCGGCCGCGATCGACACTCGCTCGGGCACGCTGCCCCACACGGCGACATCGGCCTCGCTCCACGCGGCGACGACATCCTGGTAGTCGCGGGTATAGGTGCGGGCCGAGCAGATCACGAGACCGACCGGCAACTTGCGCGGCACGACGTCGAGCACCGCTTCGACGCGCGCGGTCTCGACCCCGCCGATGCGCGTCGGAACGACGACGACGTCGGCGCGCTCGATCGCCTTCGCGAGGAGGCGCTCGTTGCCGGGAGGCGTGTCGACGACGGCGACGTCTTCGTTGTCGATCCGGTCGAGCGCCTTGAGCAGCAGCCGGTCGGTAGGGGCCTCGACCAGCGTCAGCCGTTCGAAGTACTCGTCCTCGGCACTCTCGATCCAGTCCGCGGCGCTGGCCTGGGGATCGGCGTCGACGAGCGTGGCCGGCCGGCGGGCGGCCGCGAGCGCCGACAGATACACCGTTGTGGTCGTCTTGCCGACCCCGCCCTTGAGTGCCGCGACCACGATGATCATCGCGAGAACGTATCGAGTCGGGCCGGCTCCCCCCAATCCGTGCCGGCCGGGCCGCCAGCGGGGAGGCCGATGGCAAGGGCCTACCTACAAGTAGGTAGGCTACAGATATGACGCTGACGATCTCACCAGACCTGGTGGAGGTTCTCGCTCCGCAGGTCGAGCATCTGTTCGAGCGCCACCTCTCGACGACGAAGACGTGGATGCCGCACGCGCTCGTCCCGTGGGAACGCGCCGCCGAGTTGGCACCCCGCGGCGAGTGGGACGCGGCGAGCTCCAAGATCCCGGCCGGCGTGCGCAGCGCGCTCGTCGTCAATCTCCTCACCGAGGACAACCTTCCGTATTACTTCGAGACCATCAACCGGATGTTCGCGAACGACGTGTGGCGCGAGTGGGCGCGACGTTGGGTCGCCGAGGAGATGCGTCACGCGATCGTGATCCGCGACTACATCACGGTCACACACGCGGTCGATCTCGACGCGCTCGAACACGCGCGGATGCACCAGGTGTGTGGTGGACAGGTGCCGCAACCCGAATCCGCCGTCGACACGCTCGCGTACGTCGCGCTGCAGGAGTTGGCGACGCGGATCTCGCATCGCAACACCGGGAACTTGCTCGAGGACGAGGCTGGCTACAAGGTGATGGCTCGCGTCGCGGCCGACGAGAACCTTCACTATCTCTTCTATCGCGATCTCGTGTCGGCCGCGCTCGAGGTCGACCCGTCCGGCACGGTCTGCGCGATCGAGCGCCAGGTGCGGACGTTCGAGATGCCCGGCGGCGGCATTCCCGACTTCCGCGCCCACGCGTCGGCGATCGCCGCGGCCGGCATCTACGACCTGCTGTTGCACCACGATCAGGTGCTCGTGCCGGTCGTGTTGCGCCACTGGGGAATCGAGACGCTCGAGGGCCTCGGCCCCGACGCGGAAATCGCGCGCGAACGCATCGTCAAGCACATCGCACGCGTCGAACGAATCGGACGTCGGATCGCCGATCGCCGCGCGCCCGGGTCGCCGGGCGTCGATCGGACCGCGCACCGGTAGACGCCCACGCGGCGCGGTGGTTACGCGCTCTCTCCGACCTCGAGCGCCTGCCGGTCCCAGCCGCCGGTCTCCGCCGCGGCCTCGTACGTGCTCTGCAGGAAAGCCAGCAGCGTGGAGTCGGGGTCATCGGACGTGCGCGCGGTGCGGTACGGCAGGACGAACTCACCGAGCTCGGCGTCGTAGCGCGCGCCGGGACCGACTGCGTACGTCGCGAAGCCGGGCGGCTCGGGGTAGGCGTAGCAATAGAAGGAGCCCTCGTCGCTGCCACCCGGCCAGAAGCCGCAACTGCTCACCTCGTGGCTGTACGCCTCCTGCATCACCCAGTCGGCGCAGTTCGGCACGCCCCCCGGGTGCAGCGGAGCGGGTCGGCCGGAGAAGCGCGTCGTGGCGAGATCGAACCCGCCCCAGAAGAAATGGACCGGGCTGTTCTTGCCGATGAACCGTGATCGAAACCGGCGCAGGACGCGGTCGGCCTGGACGAGCGCCAGCCAGAAGCGGTGCACGGCGTCGGCGTCGTACGCACGGTGCGCGACGTCGTCGGCGAACGGGATGGCTTCCACGATCTCGACCGGGCGAGCCAGGATCTCGACGCGCACCCCGAGCGCGTGCAGGGCGGCCATCGTCGCGTCGAAAAAGCTCGCGACCGTACGCGGCTCGAGGGCGACGACCCGGACGTCGCCGGCGGTGGTTCGCACGACGAGCCGGTGGTCGATGAAGTCGAACTCGATCTCGATGCCGCGTTCGCCCGCGTGCATCAACGACGTGGTGAGTCCTCGGGCGGACACGTAGAGCGGCACCTGCCACCAATGATTCAGCGGCGGTTCGAGGGCGAGCCGGACCTTGCCCACGATCTGGGTCCACATGTGCACCGTGGCGCGTGAGTCCTCCCAGTCGGAGAGCGTCAGCACCGGCCATGGTTTCGAGGTCATGTCGTCTCCCGAGTCCGAGGGCGGTCGTTCTACTACGCGGCCGTGGCGGCGCAGGTCACGGGATGAGAGCAACGGACGGCCTCTATGGTGGCGGCTGCAATGAGCGAGATCGACCGGTCCGAAGTTGCGTGGCCGACGCTCGACGGGCCCATGCTCGAGGAGCTCGAGTCACTCGGTGAGCTCCGAGAAGTCGCGCGCGGTGACATCTTGTATCGCGCCGGCGAGGCCACCCCCGACTTCTTCGTCGTACTCGAGGGCGAGGTCGAGATCGTCCGGCTCGACGACAGCGGCGAGGTCGTGGTCGCGACGCACGGGACGCACCGATTCCTCGGCGAGCTCAACCTCCTGACCGGACAACGCGCGTTCCTCACCGCGCGGATCTCGCAGCCCGGACGCGTGCTGGTCGTCCCGCTCGCGACGTTTCGGCAGCTGATGAGCACGAGGCCCGACTTCTCCGACACGATCTTCCGTGCGCTGGTCGCGCGCCGGGAACTCCTTCGGACAGGCGAGGGCGCGGGTGCAATTCGCATCATCGGCTCCCGGTACTCGCCCGATGCGATGGCATTGCGGGCGTTCGCAAACCGCGCCCGGCTCCCGCACGCGTGGGTCGATCTGGAGGATCTCGACGACGCGCCGGTTTACCTCGCGCATATCGGTGTACGTCCGCGCGACGTTCCCGTCGTGATCACGCCGACCGCGTTGTTGCGAAGGCCGACGGTCGGTCAATTCGCCGCGCACCTCGGCTTGACCTATCGCGAGGTCCCCGGCTACCTCAGCGATCTCGTCGTGGTCGGGACGGGACCGGCCGGTCTCGCCGCCTCGGTGTACGGCGCTTCCGAAGGGCTGGAGACGCTCTCCCTCGACGCGGTCGGCCCGGGCGGTCAAGCCGGCGCGAGCTCGCGCATCGAGAACTACGTCGGTTTCCCGAACGGCGTGTCGGGCGACG
>DATCCI010000651.1:0-3442 GCA_036511415.1 Acidimicrobiia bacterium | reverse complement strand
ACGAGCCAGCGGCAATGCGCGATGAACCGGTCGGCGTCCGGCTCGAGCCGCCGGTTGAAGGGCGTGAGAACCGGCGCCAGCACGCCGCGCAATCTTGCTGTCATGAGCATCTCCTCGAATGTCGCTCGGCGCGCGGTCCCGCCTGGCGGCGTCTTGTTGGCTTCATGCGGGCTCCGACAACGCGGCCTGGTCCGCTACTTCCCCAGGATGCGCATACCCTGCGCCGAGCCGAGATGCACGCCGCCATCGAGCAGCAGCAATTCCCCGGTGACCGTGCGCGCGCCGTCGACGAGCCACAGCACCGCCTCGGCCACGTCCTCCGCCGAGCAGGCGCGCCCGAGCGGGGCGAGGCCTTCGTAGCCGGCCTTGACCTTCTCGTAGCCTTCCTGGCCCAGGCCGTCGACGAACCAGCGCGTGGTGATGAGGCCGGGGCAGACGGCGTTGACCCGCACCTCCGGCGCCATGGCGCGCGCGAAATACAGCGTCATCGAGTTGACCGCGCCCTTCGACGCGATGTAGGCCACCGACGAGCCGATGCCGAGCGCGCCGGCGATCGACGACACGTTGACGATCGAGCCGTGCGCCGCTTTCAGGTGCGGCGCGCAGGCGCGGATCATCTGGAAGGTGCCGAGCGCGTTGACGCCGATCACGCGCTGGAACGTCTCGGGGTCGATGGCGTCCCAGTTCGCGGCGCCGCCGAAGCTGGTGACGCCGGCGTTGTTGACGAGGGCGTCGAGGCGACCCCATCGCCCGACGGCGGCTTGCGCCAGCGCCTTGCAGTCGGTGTCGTCGGCCACGTCGCCGCGCGTCAGCAAGGTGTCGGCGCCCGCGTTCCGGCAGGCGTCCGATACGGCCTCGGCCTCCATGGCGCTTTTCGAGTAGTTGATCAACACGTCGTAGCCGCGCCCGGCAAGGGCTCGCGCGGTCGCGGCTCCCACGCCGGTGCCTGCTCCCGTGACGATGGCGACCTTGCGAGCTTCAGTCATCGATCTCCCCTCGGTGCGTTGCAAACCGCATTCTTCCAAAGTTGAGGACCGCCGGTCCGAATGACCTGACCGCTGGTCTTTGCTGTGACGGACCGTCGATCTTCACGCATCGACCGCGCGTCGCAGTCGCTCGCTCGCGGCGCGACGGATGTCGCACTCGCGAAGCCCGGGCGCCGAACGCAACTCCGCGCGACGAGGCGCGTGCCTAGCATCCGGCCGCTGCGATCGAACGTCTCGATTGCCCAATGTCGGAGTGTCCATGAAACGTCGATCGATTTCTCAGCCGCGTGCGTCGAAGATCCATCTCGCACTGCAGGTCGCCTGCGTCGCCGCCCTCGTCGCAGGATGCGGCGGCGGGGGGACCGCACCGGGTGCGTCCGGCGTCTCTCCGTCGCAGGTCCAGTCGGTGCCGATGCAGACTTACATCACCGACAACCTCGCGACCGACTACTCGAAGGTATGGGTCTCGATCGAGAAGATCACCGCGGTCGACGGCACCGGCGCCGAGGTCACTTTGCTCGATGCGACCGCCGCGCCGGCGGTCGTCAATCTCTCGTCGCTCGCGGCGGTCGGCCAGTTCATGTCGACGGTCGACATTCCGGTCGGCGTCTACAGCGAGGTCCGGGTCACTCTGGCCAACAGCGTGCAACTCGTGTCGCTCGACGGCAGCTCCACCATCACGGGCAAGCTCGCGCCGACCGGCGCCGATTTCATCATTCACGTGAAAGGCCTCTCCGTCGACACGTCGACCAATGGCCAGCTCGTCCTCGACTTCAACCTCGCCCGCTTCACGTACGACGCGAGCTCGGGCCTGGTGACACCGGTCGTCGAGGTGCCGAAGCCCTCCGACGCCTTCGGCAAGTTCGTCGCCCAGCAGGCGAATGTGAACGGGACGGTGCAAAGCATCGATGTAGCGAACCGGATCCTCGTCGTCAACGATGCGCGGCTCGGCAACGGCGTGATCGTGACGCTGACAACGGATGCGGTCGTCGTCGACGAAGCGAGCGGGGCGACGGTTTCGCTCGCGACCCTCGCCGCCGGCGCGCACGTCGAGATCCAGGGCATGGTCACGCCGGGCGCGACCACCGCAGATCCGGTGACCGTCGTCGCCTCCGTCGTTCACGTCGAAGCGGCGCATCCTCCCGTGGCCGTTTTGACAGTCGCCGGCACGGGAAAGGTGAGCGCGGTCAACGGCAACCTCGTCACCGTGGCACTCGATGAGGCGAGCTTTCTCCCCGGCGCGAACGGCATCGTCGTCGATGTCGGCAGCGCGAAGTTCGCGCACGGCCAGCTTTCGGACCTGGCCGCGGGGGTGACGGTCGCCTTTCGCGGCGGCATCAGCGGCACGAGCGCGTCGGCGGTAGTTCTTGCCACCGATATCGATGTTCAAGGGGCGCCTTCGCAAATCGACCTGCAGCAGAACCCTGAACAGAGATTCACCGCCGTCAACGGTGCGATCGCGACGCTGAACAGCGATGGAACCTTCACTGTCGGCGTGACGCGGGCGGATGGGCCGGTGGTCGTGCCCGGGCTGTACACGGTCGACGCGAGCCACGCGACCTATCTGAAGGGCAACGCGTCCTGCCTCGCCGTCGGGAACGTGGTGCAGGCCGTCGGATCGCTGGTAAGCACGACCATGACGGCGAAGTACATGAATGTCGCCGGCTGCACGGGCGAAGCGCATTCGGAACCGGCACCGCCGCCTCCGTCCGCACCGGCATCCTCGGCCTCCGGCCCGAAGTAGCTCCGAGTCGCAGCGGTCGCGCTCTTGTCGACGAAGGGGCGGCCGCGCGACAGGCGCCACCGTCCCGGTGTGCGAGCATGGGCGCGTCGGACAAGGGAGCGGCCATGAGACTCGAAGGCAAGACGGCGCTGGTGACGGCGGCCGGGCAGGGCATCGGCCGCGCGAGTGCATTGGCGCTGGCTGCCGAAGGCGCGCAGGTCTGGGCCACCGACGTCGACGAGAGGCTCCTCGGCCGATACGCCGGCGTGGCCAACATCCGCACGGCCCGCCTGGACGTCCTCGACAAGCAGGCCATCGCGGCGCTCGTGCCCGACTTGCCGGCGCTCGACGTGCTCTTCAACTGCGCCGGCATCGTTCACAACGGCACGGCGCTCGAGGCGAACGACGACGACCTCGAGCTCGCCTTCCACCTGAACGTGCGGGCGCAGCTCTGGCTGATCCAGGCGGTGTTGCCCGGCATGCTGGCGGCGGGCCGAGGCAGCATCATCAACATGGCGAGCGTCTGCTCGAGCGTCAAGGGCCTGCCGAGCCGCTGCGTCTACGGTCTCACGAAGGCGGCCGTGATCGGCTTGACCAAGAGTGTCGCGGCCGACTACATCACGCAGGGCATTCGCTGCAACGCCGTGCTTCCGGGAACGGTCGACACACCGTCGCTCGCCGGACGCATCGCTTCATATGCCGACCCGATCGCGGCACGTCGCGCGTTCGTCGC
>DATCCI010000650.1:0-2507 GCA_036511415.1 Acidimicrobiia bacterium | reverse complement strand
GCCTGGTTCGCGAGGATCAGCTTGGGCCGGCCGGTCGAACCGCCCGACGTCATCGCCTTGTACGGATTCGACACTGCATCGGGTAACGGGCCGGCGTCGTAACCGTCGACGTCGAGCTCGGCGTCCACGACGACACGCGGCTTCGCGAGCTCGATGATCGCGTCGAGCTCGCGCGCCGGCAGCCGCGCCGAGACCGGTTGCGGGATCGCGCCCAGCTTCCAGCACGCGATGGTCGTCGCGACGAACGCGACACCGTTCGGGAGCGCGATCGTCACGAGGTCGTCCTGACCCACGCCCTTCGACGCGAGCGCCCGCGCGGTTCGGTTCGCGAGCGCCTCGAGCTCGGCGCGACTCAGTGTCGTCTGCTCGTACGTGAGGGCGAGATGGTCGGGATCGGATCCAACGTGGTCGGCGAGCCGTTGCGCGTAGGAGATCAGGGTCACGAACGTGATTCTGGCGCGCCGCCGCACCGGCGGACAGCCGACTTCAACCACCGGACGTTCGACAGCTCCTCGCAACAGCCGCAGCATGCATCGAGATGGGCGGCGATCACGAGCATCGTGGTGGCGTCGCACTCACAGTCGACGTACCAGTCGATGACCGCGAGCACTTCGACGCACGAGGGTTCGGCCGGGAGCACGAGAGTTCGAACCCGCGAACCGGGCCACAGATTCCCCCTGTCCTAGGGTCAGGCGCTATGCAGACCACCACAGAGCTCTCGGGCTCGACCGCAATCGTGACCGGAGGCGCTTCGGGCATGGGCGAGGCGACCGCCCGGCGCCTGGCCGGTGCGGGGGCGACCGTCGTCGTCGTCGACCGCGACCATGCCAAAGGCGAACAGGTCGCGGCCGAGATCGGCGGGAAGTTCGCACCGGCCGACGTCACGAGCGACGACGACGTCTCCTCGGCAGTCGCCGTCGCGACCGCGCAGGCGCCGCTGCGAACGTGCATCCATTGCGCCGGGATCGGCTGGGCCGAGCGGACGCTCAACCGGGCCGGCGACCCGCACTCCCTCGACACGTTCCGCAAGGTGCTCGAGATCAACCTGGTCGGCACGTTCAACGTGCTCAGGCTCGCGGCCGCCGGCATGTCCGGGAACGACCCGAACGAACAGGGCGAGCGGGGCGTCATCGTGAACACCGCGTCGATCGCCGCGTACGACGGGCAGATCGGCCAGGCCGCCTACTCGGCGTCGAAGGGCGGTGTGGTGTCGCTCACGCTGACGGCGGCCCGCGACCTCGCCGCGGTCGGCATCCGCGTGTGCACGATCGCCCCCGGGCTCATCGACACCCCGTTGCTCGGCGGCCTGCCGGCCGACGCGCGTGACGCGCTCGCGCAGTCGGTGCTGTTCCCGAAGCGTTTGGGCGTCCCCGACGATTTCGCGTCGTTGGCGATGGAGGTCGTCCGCAACCGCTACTTGAACGGTGAGGTGATCCGCATGGACGCGGGCATCCGCATGCCTCCGAAGTAGCGACGTGGCAAAGTAGGGAGACGACAGCGCAGCGACCGGAGGGCAGCGGAGCGTGGAGTCGACCCAGAATAGTGCGACGCATCCGACACGCGACGACATCGACCTGCTCGACGGCAGCTTCTACGTCGACGACCCGCACGAGAGGTACGCGTGGATGCGCGGGAACGCACCCGTATACTTCGACGCCCGCAACGGAGTCTGGGGCATCGCGTCGTACGCGGCGCTGCTCGCGATGGAGAAGGATCCGGTGACATTCTCCAACGCCGGCGGCATCCGTCCGGACTCCGGGCCGATCCCGATGATGATCGACATGGACGACCCCGAGCATTGGAAGCGCCGCAAGCTCGTGAACAAGGGCTTCACGCCCCGGCGCGTGCGCGACAGCGAGCAGAAGATCCGCGACGTCTGCGACGCGATCATCGACACCGTGTGCGAGCGGGGTGAGTGCGACTTCGTGACCGACATCGCGGCGCCGCTACCGATGATCCTGATCGGCGACATGCTCGGCGTCGAGCCCGAGGATCGCAGCGATCTGCTCCAGTGGTCGGACGACATGGTCAGCGCGCAGAGCGGCAACGCCACCGAGGAGCAGTGGCTGAAGGCGATGCAGGCCATGGACGGCTACACCGAGTTCTGCACGCACGCGGTCGCGCAGAGCCAGGCCCGGCCGACCGACGACCTCATGAGCCTCCTCGTACACGCGGAGGTCGACGGCGATCGGCTCAGCCCCGACGACGTGCTGCACGAGTCGTTGCTGATCCTCGTCGGCGGCGACGAGACGACGCGGCACGTCATCAGCGGCGGCGTCGAGCAACTGCTCCTGCACCCCGAACAGCGTCAACTGCTCGTCGACGACCCCGCCAAGATCACGGTCGCGGTCGAGGAGATGCTCCGCTGGGTCACGCCGATCAAGAACATGTGCCGCACCGTCACGCACGACACCGAGTTCATGGGCGAGAAGTTGCTCGAAGGCCAGAAGTGCATGCTGCTGTACGAATCGGCCAACCGTGACGAGTCGAAGTTCCGCGATCCGTTC
>DATCCI010000649.1:0-2414 GCA_036511415.1 Acidimicrobiia bacterium | reverse complement strand
TGCTCGTTGCAGGCGCACGTGTAGAGGGCCTGGCCGTCGGTGAGGCTCCTAGCGTCGTTGGTGATGAGGTAGTTGACGACCTGCGCCGCGTACTCGCCCGCCATCACGAGCTCGCCCATGTGCGAGACGTCGAACGCCCCGGCGTCGGCGCGCACGGCTCGGTGCTCCTGGATGACGCCCTCGTATTGCACCGGCATCTCCCAGCCGGCGAACGGGACCATCCGCGCGCCGAGCGCGACGTGCCTGGCGTGCAGTGGTGTGCGTCGAAGCGTTTGCGCCATGCACGGCCGATCCTAGTGACTGGCTCGTCGCACCCAGCACGGTTACCGAACCGGCCCCAGAACGGGGCCGCCCCGGCTCATCAGAAGATGGGCCGGGGCGGTGGACCGGGTCGTGGGGTTGGCATTTCTATGGGGCCAACCCTTTGAGGGCAACCGGTCTATACCGCTATTGGCGCGGACTCAAACCTCGGGCGTTCGACGGGGCGACGGAGATCAGTCGTCGCGCAGGAACGAGGGCACGTCGAGCGCCTCGTCCGGGATCTCGAAGCCGCCGCCGGGGAGCGGTGCGGACGGGATCGGAGCCTCGCTCCCCTCGCGGCGCCGGCGGCGGCGCGTGCCGCCGAAGCCGGTCGCGATCACGGTCACCCGCACCTCGTCGCCCATCGAGTCGTCGATCACAGCGCCGAAGATGACGTTCGCGTTCGCGTCGGCGGCGCCGGTGACCACCTCGGCCGCCTCGTTGACCTCGAAGAGCCCGATGTCGGGTCCGCCGGTGATGTTGAGCAGGATGCCGGTGGCGCCCTCGATCGACGTCTCGAGCAGCGGCGAAGAGACGGCGCCGCGGGCGGCCTCGGTCGCGCGATTCTCGCCGGACGCGGTTCCGATGCCCATCAGGGCCGAGCCGGCGTCGCGCATGATCGTGCGGACGTCGGCGAAGTCGAGGTTGACGAGCCCGGGCACGGTGATCAGGTCGGTGATCCCCTGGACGCCCTGACGGAGGATGTCGTCGGCGATCCGGAAGGCGTCGGTGACGGACGTGCGCTTCTCGACGACCTGGAGGAGCCGGTCGTTCTCGATCACGATCAGCGTGTCGACGCGGTCGCGAAGGCTCTCGATCCCGGCGTCGGCCTGCTGGGTGCGCTTCCGGCCTTCGAAGACGAACGGCTTCGTCACGACCCCGACCGTCAGCGCCTGGAGCTCACGCGCGAGCTCGGCGACGATCGGCGCCCCGCCGGTGCCGGTGCCCCCGCCCTCGCCGGCGGTGACGAAGACCATGTCGGCGCCCTTCAGCGCCTCCTTCAGCTCGTCGCGGCTCTCCTGGGCGGCGGCCTGGCCGACCGCCGGATCGGCTCCCGCGCCGAGCCCACGCGTCTCGTGGGAGCCGATGTGGATCTTCACGTCGGCGTCGCACATCATCAGCGCCTGGGCGTCGGTGTTGACCGCGATGAACTCGACGCCGCTGAGGCCTGCGTCGACCATTCGGTTGACGGCGTTCGTTCCGCCGCCGCCGACGCCGACGACCTTGATCACAGCGAGGTAGTTGCCGGACTGGTCGCGCATGCTCATGAGGACGACACCTGAACCTTCGGTGGAGCGTAGGGGCTGAAAAAGGGGATGTGCGCCGCAGGGTAAAGGCGGCGCTTCTGGCTGTCAATCAGAGGTTGACCGTTTGTAGTCTCAACCTCTACCTGAGAATCTAGGGTTTGTTCCGGCGACCGGCCGGTCGGGCACGCTGACGTCGAGATACGCCGTGCCGGCCGGAAGTCCTCGCAGCGCGCGCCGCGCGACGGCGAGCTTGAGCCGCACGTCGGTCGGGTCGCCGAGCCGCAGCTCGAGCCCGGAGCGCAAGCGCAGGACGAGCTCTCGATGGGTCATCGTCGCCGTGGCTATCCGCGCGGGAAAACGGACGATCGCTGCCAGGGCAAGCGCACGCGCTGCGCTGCCTGCGCCGTCGGGCTGGATGAACTCCCCCGCCGCGACCTCCGTCGCGCGGGGCACCCAGACGCGGGGCAAGGCCGGATACGTGCCCGGCACGATCGAGACGACGACGCGCCCCCGCCCAGAGAGGAGCCACGTCTGGGTGCCACGGTGGAGGACGGCCACGGACGTCTCGGGGACGATCGTCAGGCGGAGCGTGTGCGGGAACGCGCGGTCGTACGCGACCGAGACGACCGAGGGGAGCGACTCGACGCGCCGCTCGAGCGAGCTGCCGTCGAGCGAGAGCAGGCTCGTGCCGACGAGCGGGGCGAGCTCGCGACGCACCTGCCGGCGGATGTCCGGCGAGCCCCCTGCAATCTCGATGTGCGCCACCGCGAACGTCGAGGTCTGCCGGGCGGCGACATACGCGCCGCAGGCGAGCACGAGGAGCGCGAGCCCGACGAGGGTCGAGCGGCCGGACGGCAGGAAGCGAGC
>DATCCI010000648.1:0-2682 GCA_036511415.1 Acidimicrobiia bacterium | reverse complement strand
TCGCCAGCCGCAACTCGTCGATCGCGCTGCCGCAGCGCTCGTGGTACCGACCGAGCGCGCTCGCCAATCCGGTCACGAACACGTCGTTGAGGCTGCCGCCGAGCTTGGTTGCCGCCGCTCGGAGTGGTTCGAACGCGATTTCGTGGACCTCGAAGTGGCGCCGGAGCGAGCGGCCGCTCGTTACGTCGGACCGGGCCGAGTCGGTCACGAGCGCCTGACGCTGGATCGAGGCCATCAGGCGAGCGGCGTCGGTCGCTCGGCCCGGCACCTCGGTCGGATGGGCGACGACGTGCCCCGCGGTTTCGAACGCGCGGCGTACCGCGTCCAGGCCGCGCTGCGCCGCATCGACAACGGCGTCTCGCGTCGCCGAGAGCGGCGTGGCCGGTACCGCGCTCGGCCTCGGCGCCTCAGCGGGCGTCTGCGACTCGGGATCTCGCTCGAGGTCGACCATCGCGAGCGAGAGCTTCAATCCGCCGACACCGTCGGTGATCGTGTGATGGACCTTCTGCAAAAGCGCGGCGCGTCCGCCTTGGAGGCCCTCGAAGACCGTGAACTCCCAGAGCGGTCGCGCGCGATCGAGGGGTCGCTCGGCGAGCGCGCCGCACAGGTCGAGGAGCGCGCGGTCGTCGCCGGGCGCAGGCACCGCCGCGACACGAACGTGGGCGTCGAGGTCGAACGTAGGGTCGTCGGCGAACTCCGGTGGCGCGATCCGCAACGGCGCCCCGATGACGCGTTGACCGAGGCGAGGTATGGCGTCGAGTGCGCGCTGCATCGTCGCCCGGACGCGGTCGTCGCGGGGCCGCCGATCGAGGAACGTCAGGTTGCAGAAGTCCGACCTGAGCGCGGGGTCCTTCTCGACCGCCCACATGATCGCCTCGGAGTTCGACATCCGCACAGGCCAACGCTATGCCGTCGGCGACGTCGGGTCTCGCGAGCTGATCCGAGCAGCGTCGAGAACCGAATCGAGGGTCGCCGACGTACTGATGACAACCGCTGATGACAACGGGTTCGTGAGCAACCGGCCTCGGCCTCACCCGTGACACTTATGCGACAGGAGCGTCAGATGTTGAACGAGGTGTTCGCGCGCGCGGTCATGGCCGAGCGGGTGCGCGACCGAAAGATCTCGCTGTTTCTCCTGAGCCTGCGCGGGAGCGAAGCCACGCCGGCGCGTCGTCGCTCGCTGCGCAGCTTCTTCCGGCCGGCCGGAGCGCGCTCGGCTCTGCGTCAAGGTGTGAGCACGGCCAGCGTCTGCACGGTGTCCTCGGTTCCGCGGTAGAACGCGACCTTGGAGCCGTGGAAGACGAAGTAGTGATGAAGGTTCATGTCCAACACCTTGCCGGTGGCCCGGGCCTTGGCGCGGCACCGCACGACCGTGAGGACGTCGGTGTCGTTGGCGGCGAAGGTTCTCGGCGTGAACTCCTCGACTTCCATGGCCGAGCCGAACGCCTCGAAGAAGGCCGTGACGGCCGCCTTGCCCTTCCGCACGCCGTACCACGGCGCAGCAGCAGAGGAGGTGTCGGTCGCCCAATCGACGTCGTCGGTCAGGGCTTCCAAGATCGTCGCGACGTCGCCACGTCCGAACGCTTCGTAGATCGTCTGGATCGCCTTGATGTTGTCGTCGGCACCCATGCCGGCTCCCTTCGATCGGGTCGGGTCAATCGAGTCGGGTCAATCGTGCCCTGCTCCCCGTATCGTTCGCCGGGAAGCGCCGGACGGATCACCCGCGACACGTTTGCCGAGCCGCGTGAAGGCCTAACCCCGATCTTTCGGGATCCGCGCGTAGCGCGACCGCATGTCTTGGTCGCAGGCGTGGCAGATTGCCGGCCAATGCTCGAGGCGGTTCGGATCCTGCATGCACACATCCCGGCCCGTCGCTCCCATCGGGCACGCGGGAAGCCCCGGGCGACGAGCGGGACGCGGTGCCTCCTCCGTTGTCGACAACCGCTTGCGAATCGAGACCACGGACGTCTCCCTTGATCGAAGGATGCCCCCTCGGGCGAGTTCCAGCTTCGGCGATGGGCGCCCCGCGGCGCAGTGCCGAAAGTCCCGAATCAACCGGGCGGGCGACTCACGGGAGGTTCATTGGTAACCCCCGACGATGGTTGCGCCCATCGCGACCGGCGGGATCTCGCAGCGGTCTCCAATGTCGGCCACGAAGGCTTGAAAGGCCGGCACGGCCTGCAGGGATCCGGGATCTTCGGCGTTGTGCTCGATCGCGACATGGATGAAGGTCACGCCGTCGTCGAGCCGGAAGACCTTGTAGGTGAATCCCTTGGGTTCGCGGTCGTTCAGCTCCGCGAAGACCGCCTCGATCAGCTCCTGGTTCTCGTCCGCCCGCTCGGGCTTGGCCTGATAGCGCACGACAATCGTCTTCATCGTCTACTCCAACTCCGCGGGCCCGCGGCTCGCTCCAAACCTCAGACTGTTTCCTCCGCCGGAACTCACCGGTGCCGACGGCGCGCGTAGTGCGGTCAGCTCGGCGCCGGCTTCGACGTGACTCACCGTTTCGGATGTTCCCGAGACGATCACGGATCAATGTGATATCGCTGAACCGAACCTGGGCGCCGTTGCCGCGCGGTGACTGCGCCTGGAAGCCCGTCGAGACCACCTCGGGTGTATTCAGGGAGAAGTAGCGGATCAGTTCCCACGACCTCCCGTCGAGAGAAGCGTGGAACGCGTGGG
>DATCCI010000647.1:0-5508 GCA_036511415.1 Acidimicrobiia bacterium | reverse complement strand
CTCCTTGGTCTCGCAGGTTCCAGATGTCGATCACCGGCTTGGTGGTCTCGAAGTCCCGGTACACCGAGTGGGGGGTGGCGATGATCAGCAGGTCGGCCTCGGTGAGGAGGGCGTCGAGGGCGACGAGGTCCGGGTCGACGGTGACGTACGGATCGTGGGTGAGGACTCGCGCCGCTTTGAACCGGAGGATGCGCTTCAGCTTGTAGCTGAGGCTTGACCGGATGTCGTCCGACTCGGCTTTGAACGCCATGCCGAGGATCCCCACGGTGAGGTCGGAGAGATCGAAGGACTGCTCGAGGCGGGCGACGAGGTACAGCGGGAGTCCCTCGTTGATCATCACGCTGGCCTGACCGAGGTGGAAGTTGTTGTTGTTGAACGCCGCGAGCTGCATCGTGTCCTTGAAGAGGCACGGGCCCGCGGCGAACCCGGCGCCCGGCAGGTCCGAGGCCCGCGGGTACTGATACGTCACCGCGGCGCGGATCCGCTCGTAATCGAGCCCAAAGTCGTTCGCCATCATGAACAGCTGGTTCGCGGTCGCGAACTTGATGTAGCGCCAGGTGTTCGTGAAGAGCTTGGCGAGCTCTGCTTCCTCAGGCTCGAGGTACACGACCTCGTGGGCGAGGTTGCGGAACAGCTTCGTGGCCCGTTCCAGCGCCCGTTCGGAGCGGGACGCGACGATCTGGGGGAGCTCGTAGAGCTCCCGCATCGCCTGGCCCTCAGCGATGCGTTCGGGACAGAACGCCACGTCGACGTCGAGCCGCAGGTTGGCCAGAAGACGCTCGACCATCGCGGTCACGCCCGGATAGACGGTGCTGCGCAGCACCAGGAGCTGACCGTCGACGAGGTGCGTGGCGACGTCGCCGATGGCCTGCTGGACGGCGCCCAGGTCAGGGTTCAGATGGTCGTCGATCGGCGTTCCGATGACCACGATGACGCTGGCCGCGTCGCGGACCGTGCCCGGATCGGTGCTGGCGTGCAGCGTGCCCGCCGCCCGCACCGCACGGAGGATCTCGAGGGCGCCCGGCTCCGCGAACGGAAGCCGACTGTCGTTGACGGCGTCGACCGCGTCGGGGTTGATGTCGTAGAGCACGACGTTCAGCCCGCGGTCGGCGAAGGCCAGGCCCAGGGGGAGCCCGACATGTCCGCAGCCGCCGATGATCACGACGTCGACGGCGCTCAGGGTCGGCTCCTTCCGGTCGAGTTCCGAGCAGCGGGCGAGTCTACGGGCAAGGCGTGCGGGGACCGCACGCGTCCGGTCGGCGCCGGGTGGCGGCGCCGCGATCGGGACTACGCGTGCTGGCCGGCGAGCCGACGCTGCTTGAACTGAGCCTTGACGTAGTCGCGGTTCATGAGGGCGATGAAGTCGATCGAGATCTCCTTCGGGCACGCCGCCTCGCACTCGCCGTGCATCGTGCAGGACCCAAACCAACGTTCCATCTCGTTGACCATGTTGGTGACCCGCTCCCATCGCTCGGGCTGGCCTTGGGGGAGGAGGTTGAGGTGCTGGATCTTCGCCGCGGTGAACAGCTGCGCAGCACCGTTCGGGCAGGCGGCGACACACGCGCCGCACCCGATGCACGCGGCGGCGTCCATCGCCGTGTCGCTCACCGGCTTGGGAACGAGGATCAGGTTCCCGTCGGGGGCGCTCCCGGTCGGGATCGTGATGTACCCGCCGGCTTCCACAATGCGGTCGAAGGCCGACCGATCAACGCAGAGGTCCTTGATGATCGGGAACGCCGCCGCTCGCCACGGCTCCACCGTGATGTGCGCGCCGTCGGAGAACTTGCGCAGGTGGAGCTGGCAGGTTGCGGTGCCGAGCTCGGGGCCGTGGGCTCGCCCGTTGATCATCATGGAGCAGGACCCGCAGATGCCTTCCCGGCAGTCGTGGTCGAACGCGACCGGTTCCTTGCCATCCGCGATGAGCGCCTCGTTGAGAACGTCGAACATCTCGAGGAACGACATGTCGGGGCTGACGTCGTCGAGCTGATGGGTCTCGAACCCCCCAGTCGCGGCGGGGCTGGCCTGGCGCCAGACCGTGAGGGTGATCTTCACCGCGTGCGCTGCTCCGCTACTTGTAGGAACGTTGGGCGAGGTGGATGTTTTCGAACTCGAGCGGTTCCTTGTGGAGAACCGAGTTGGCGACGTCGCCGGTGGACTCCCAGGCGCCGACGTACGCGAAGTCCTCGTCGTCGCGAAGGGCCTCACCGTCCTCGGTCTGGTGCTCGACCCGGAAGTGCCCGCCGCAGCTCTCCTCGCGGTGCAGCGCGTCTCGGCACAGGAGCTCACCGAACTCGAGGTAGTCGGCGACTCGCCCGGCTTTCTCGAGGGACTGGTTGAGCGATTCACCGTCGCCGAGGACTCGGACGTCTTGGTGGAACTCATCGCGCAGCGCCGGGATCTCGGACAGTGCCTTCTCGAGGCTCTCGCGGCTTCGTTCCATGCCGCAGTTGTTCCAGAGGATCTTGCCGAGCTCGCGGTGGAAGTAGTCGACCGAACGGCTTCCGTTCGCGCCGAGCAGAGCGCCGACGCGTTCGGTGACCTGGGCCTCGGCGTCGACGAAGACCGCGTGATCGGTCGGCACCGGGTCGGTGCCGAGCAGCGGGGCGAGATAGTCGCTGATCGTCGCCGGCAGCACGAAGTAGCCGTCGGCGAGGCCCTGCATGAGGGCGCTCGCTCCGAGGCGATTGGCGCCATGGTCCGAGAAGTTGGCCTCGCCCAGCACGTAGAGGCCGGGGATGGTGGACATCAGGTTGTAGTCCACCCAGAGTCCGCCCATCGCGTAATGGACCGCCGGGAAGATCCGCATCGGGACGGTGTAGGGGTCCTCGCCGGTGATGCGGTCGTACATCTGGAAAAGGTTGCCGTAGCGCTCTTCGATGACGTCGCGCCCCAAGCGACTGATGGCCTCCGAGAAGTCCAGGTAGACGCCGTTCTTGCGCGGGCCGACACCACGACCGGCGTCGACCTCACGTTTGGCGGCCCGAGACGCCACGTCGCGAGGTACGAGATTGCCGAAGGCGGGGTAGCGGCGCTCGAGGAAGAAGTCGCGTTCCCTTTCCGGGATCTGGTCCGGCGGCCGGTCGTCGCCGAACTGCTCCGGCACCCAGATCCGCCCGTCGTTGCGAAGCGACTCGCTCATGAGGGTGAGCTTCGACTGGAAGTCGTCGCTGGCCGGGATGCACGTGGGGTGGATCTGGGTGTAGCACGGGTTGGCCATCAACGCCCCTCGCCGGTGCGCTCGCCAGATCGCAGTCACGTTCGACTGCTTGGCGTTCGTCGAGAGGTAGAAGACGTTGCCGTACCCGCCGGTGGCGAGCACGACCGCGTGCCCGGCATGCGAGACGACATCGCCGGTGATGAGGTCGCGTGCGACGACCCCGACAGCGCGTCCTTCGTGGACGACGACGTCGAGGAGCTCGTTGCGGTTGTAGAGCGTGACGGTCCCCAGGTGCACCTGACGGGCGAGCGCCTGGTACGCGCCGAGGAGCAACTGTTGGCCCGTCTGGCCCCGGGCGTAGAACGTGCGCGAGACCTGGGCTCCTCCGAAGGAGCGGTTGTCGAGGAGGCCCCCGTACTCGCGGGCGAAGGGCACGCCCTGAGCGACGCATTGATCGATGATGTTCACGCTGACCTGCGCCAGCCGGTACACGTTCGCTTCTCGCGAGCGGTAGTCGCCGCCCTTGATGGTGTCGTAGAACAGCCGATGGACGCTGTCGCCGTCGTTTCGGTAGTTCTTCGCGGCGTTGATGCCCCCTTGGGCGGCGATGCTGTGGGCCCGCCGAGGCGAGTCGTGGAAGGTGAGCAGGGTGACCTGGTATCCGAGCTCACCGAGCGTCGCCGCGGCTGATGCCCCGGCGAGGCCGCTCCCGACGACGACGATGCGGAACTTGCGTCGGTTCGACGGGTTCACGAGCTTCACCGCGAACTTGTGCTCGTCCCATTTGTCGGCCAGGGGGCCCGCCGGGATTCGGGCGTCGAGGGTGAGGTCGCTCATCGCGTCACCACTCCGGTCGTGATGAGAAGCGGCATGCTGACGTTGCCGACGGTGATGACGCCCGCGAACACGTAGGCGAACCAGCGTCGCCACTGGTTGTAGCGAGGGTTGTTCAGTCCGAGGCTTTGGAACATCGACCAGGCACCGTGGAAGA
Organism: Acidimicrobiia bacterium; assembly: GCA_036511415.1. Taxonomy (GTDB): domain Bacteria; phylum Actinomycetota; class Acidimicrobiia; order IMCC26256; family PALSA-610; genus PALSA-610. The sequence goes on along the minus strand of DATCCI010000647.1, from coordinate 1,360 downwards.
TGTGGAGACCGAGCGCCACGTTGGCGACGATGTAGACGATCGCGATCGGCACGCGCTGGAAGCTGTAGAAGAGGTTGTCGTACGGGTCGCCCCGCACGAAGTGCGGGTTCGCCGCGCCCCACGTCAAGTCGAAGAGGTGGAAGATGACGAAGAGGCCGATGATGACGCCGGTCCAGCGCATCGTGCGCGACGCGTAGTTGGCCGCGACGTAGTCCCGCTTCGACTGGTACCGGACGGGGCGGGCCCGCTGGTTCATCCGGGTGAGCTGCGCGGCGGCGACGATGTGGACGACGAACGCCGTCATCAACCCGACCCGCAGACCCCAGAGGACCACCGTCCGGGGGAACGCGGGCTCCCCGAGGGTGCGGAGCCACCCGCCGTAGGCGTTGATCTCGCCCTTGCCGAGGAACACCTTGAGGTTCCCGATCATGTGGGCCAAGACGTAGCCGAGCAGCGCGATGCCGCTGACGGCCATGGCCCACTTCTTGCCGATCCCGGAGCGCCAGAACCGGATCGGGAACGGCACGTTCGGGCGACGCGGCGGCGCGATCGGGGCGCCGGTGTATCGGCCGAGCCGGTCAGCGGCGTCCGCGCCCGGCCGCTGATCCTCCGTCGAGACGGACTCGCCGACCCTGGTCATGGCCCCCTCCGGTGTGCGGGCTGACGCTAGCCCCAGGGGTCGCCTCGAGGGCCAACCGGGATCGGTTGCCGAGAAGGCGGATTCGGGCGGCGGGCCGGGGTCGGCTCAGGACGCCAGCTCGGCGCGGATCGAGGTAGAGGGAGCGCTTCGTCGCGCCCTCCTGGCCGCGCGCGTGCAGGGGGTACGCGCGTCCGCCGCGCGGCCGCGGTGGGCTTCGGGGCAGCGCGGCGGCAGGCTCGCCGCGTGTCGGGTGACTTGGGCGCCGCACATCCCACGACGCTCGGCGCACATGGTGTGATCGACCCGTCGTGCCCGGACGGTGTTCGCGACCCCGCTGATACGCTGCCGCGCGTCCTCGATCGCTCTGGTCCTCGTGCGGAGGCTTGCATGACCCGTCCCGGCAGTCTCGGTGAGCTGCGAGCCAGTGGCTGGACGTCGCGTCCGGTCAAGCAAGAGGTCCGTGAGAACGCGGTCCGTCGCATCGCCGCCGGTGAGCCGGTGGTCGACGGTGTCGTCGGGTACGACGACACCGTCTTGCCGCAGCTCGAGAACGCGCTCCTCGCCGCCCATGACGTGATCTTCCTCGGCGAGCGGGGGCAGGCGAAGACGCGGATGATCCGCTCGCTCGTCGCTCTGCTCGACGAGTGGCTGCCGGTCGTCTCGGGGAGCGAGATCAGCGACGATCCGTACGATCCGGTCTCGCACCATGGGCGGATGCTC
>DATCCI010000646.1:0-4743 GCA_036511415.1 Acidimicrobiia bacterium | reverse complement strand
CGCCGCCTAGACCTCGCTCCATGAGGATCTCCCCCTGCTGTCGCCCGTGCACTCGTCCATGAGTCAATTCGGCAGGTCAGGAAGAGGCATTGAGGAATTCGGCCCCTTCGCCCTACTGACAGGACGCCTGTTTGCCCGATCGGGGACGAATCGACCTCAGGAGTGACGAGGGGCAGTGGTCGTGGGGGCGGGCCGCGTGTTCGTCGGCGCTGGCGACTTCGGCGTTGTTGTCGATGTGGTCGTTGTCGTCGTCGTGGCGGGCATGGTGCCGAGGAGCACGGTGTTCTGCAGCATCGGATAGTGCACTTGGTAGTGCTGGAGCTCGGTGGGGCGTCCGGGCTGCTCGATCACGCGGTCGAATTCGACGTCGTAGCCGGTCTCTCCGGCTATGGAGGTCTCGCGTTCGAGCGCGGTGAGCTTGGCGCAGTCGTTGTTCGGATCGTCGGCGGGCTTCGTCGCGGGGCACGAGACGAGTCGATCCGTGATGGGCTCGACGTGGAGGATCTTGCGGTTTGCTTCCGTCGCGCGACGGCCATCGGTGTTGCCGTAGAAGGTGACGGTGATCGAGGTTTCGCCGTAGCTCGCGCGGATCAGCACGCCGTGCTTCGTGTCGTCTCTGAACTTCAAGTCGACGTACGGGTAGACGATGGTCGCCTCGCGGCCCATCGGGTAGCGCGAGATGTAGTAGTGGTGTGGCGAGTGATCGACGTCGACGTAACCGCCGAAGAACACCGCGTTGTACAGCGTGGTGGTCAACTGGCTGATGCCGCCGCCGTAGTCCTCGCCGAATCCGTCCTCGACGAGGATCGGCGCCTTCACGTAACCCTTCTGCGGCGTGCGCGGTCCGAGCTTGTCGTTCAGCGAGAACGTCTGTCCGGGATCGACGACGGTGTTGTTGAGCGTGTCGGCAGCGAGATGGATGTTGTGAACTCTCGGCTGCCCGGCCGGGTAGTTGGTCGTGAACGACGACACTTGATGGGTAATGCCGAGCGCCTGCGCCCACTTGGTGTCGTGCGCGGGATGCTCGTCGCGGATCGGTGCTGTGATCGAGCGGTCGCCGCGCAGGATTGCGGCGCCGATTGCCTCTGTGTCGAGTTTGTGACCGTCGCGCGACGGCACGACTCTGACGGCATCGGGATTGCTCGTGTCGAACGTCGCATCGACGGGTTCCTGCTCCGCGGTGGCGAACGCCGGCCCGAGCACGAAGCGCAATTTGTCGGCGGCGACCGTGAGATCCAGGTCGTGGCCGACGATGCGCGTGCCCAGTGTCGCCGCGATCTGCGCCGGGGTCAGCGTCACCCGGGTCGAGCCGGCCACGACGACGTACCGGCCCGTGAGCACGGCGCGCGCCCGGGCCGCGGTGGCATCGACCGCCGCCTGATCGACGTGAGGGCTGATGTCGCCGATCGGGAGCGCGAGATCGCGGCGCGAGGCACTGGCGAGCATGCGTTGCATGCTCCGTTGGGCCTCGGCCCGCAGCAGGCCGCGGCCCGGATGCGGCGAGATGGCGATCACCTTGGTTCCTTGGAATCGCACCCCGCCCTCGACCAGGCCGGTCTGCACCGCGTTGGCCCAACCGTCGAGCAGTCCCTGGAACCGCGCCGCGTCGTAGTGCACGACCAGGTGGACGACATCGGGACGGAACCGTCGCAACACCGTGTCGGCGATCATCTGCAGCGGGTTCGCGCCGCGTCCCGCGCCGCGGGCCGCGTGGATCGTCGCGCCGGGGTCGACGGCGAAGTCGATGAGTGACGGGTCGGCCACGAAAGTCTGGTCGCCCGCGTGGGCGCGTATGGGTGACACCTCGAGCTGAGCGCTCAAGCGCTCGATCGCGGCGCCGGCCTCGGCGTCGTTCTTGCCCCCGACATGGGTACCGTCGATCGTCACCCCGGGAAGCACGTCGCCCGAGTACCAGACGTGCTCGACGACCGAGCCGAGCACGAACAGCGCCGCGAGCCCGACGACGATCCCTCCGGCGATCACCAGCGTCCGTCGGCTGCGCGCGCCAACGAACGGTGCCATCGCCATCGGCGGCAGGCTACCGAAACGGGAAGAATGGTCGGATGCGCGAGGAACTACGCGTTCGGCTCGTCGAGCTCGGCGCCGACGACGACGACATCCAGCGTGCCGAGGAGCAGGGTTGGCTTCCGCTCCTCGCCGTCGATCGCATGCTGATGCCGGGTCGACGCACCTACGACCTCGCCGCGCTCGCCGCGGCGGCGGGGCTCGACGAGGAGTTGGCGCGACGCCTGTGGCGGGCAGTCGGTTTCCCCGATGTGCCTCCCGGCGTCGCCGTGTTCACGGATCGCGACGTCGACGCGGCGCGCCTCGCGCTCGCGCAGGCGCCCGAGCGTGACGTGGAACAGGGAACACTGCTCCAGCAGGTCCGGATGATCAGTGGGTCGCTCGCGCGGGTCGCCTCCGTCGAGGCGGACGGATTGGCCGACGTGCTGGCCGAGCTGCAGACATCGGCCGCCTCGGACGACGAGGTCGCGCTCGCGATGCTCTCCGACACGCGGCTCGCCGACGTCGGTGTGCTCATCGACTACCTGCACCGGCTGCAGTTGCGCGCGGCGGTCTGGCGCCGGATGGTGCTCGCAGCCCAACCCGACATCGCGATTGCGGTCGGCTTCGCCGACCTCTCCGGCTATACGAAGCTGAGCGCGACCCTCGATGCCGCGTCGCTGTCGGAGCTCGTCGGTCGTTGGGAGGCGGTCGCGTACGACACGATCGCCGCGACCGGGGCTCGGGTGGTGAAGACGATCGGCGACGAGGTGATGTATGTCGGGCTCACGGCCGAGACCGTCACCGCGTCGCTCGCCCTCCGAGATGCTGCGCTCGCAGAAGCGCTGCCGCCGCTGCGCATCGGCCTTGCCGCGGGACCCGTCGTGTCGCGCGGCGGGGACTACTTCGGGCCGGTCGTCAACCTCGCGAGTCGGCTCACCGAGCTTGCGGAGCCCGGTGACGTGCTGGTGCCGGCGGCGCTGCGCGACGAGTTGCGCTCGGCTTCGGGCATGGGCTCGGAAACAAACGTACGGTGCGTTTCCCGGGGAACGCACCGCCTGCGCAGCATCGGCTCGGTGGAGGTCTTCGCCCTCGAGCGCAGCGGGTAGCGTGCTGCGCGTGACCGAGGAACGTCTGAGCCTGCTGCAAGTCCATGCCCACCCCGACGATGAAGCCTCGAAGGGTGCGGGCACGACGGCGAAGTACGCGGCCGAGGGTGTTCACAACGTGCTGGTGTGCTGCACGGGAGGCGAGGCCGGCGATATCTTGAACCCCGCGGTGGAGCACCCGGGTTCGCCGGCGGCGATGTATGAGCTGCGGATGGCCGAGCTGCGCGAAAGCGTGCGGGTGCTCGGCTACGCGTCGCTGCGCCTACTCGGATACCGCGACAGCGGCATGCCCGACACCGAGGAGAACGCGCGTCCCGACAACTTCGCGAACGCTCCACTCGACGAGGCGGTGCACCGACTTGTCGCGATCATTCGCGACGAGCGTCCGCAGGTGATCATCACCTACCGAGAGGATCGCTCGTTCTATCCGCACCCGGACCACATCCGGGTGCACGAGATCAGCGTGCCGGCGTTCGATCTCGCCGGCGACCCGGAGGCCTACCCCGACGCGGGTGAGCCCTGGCAGCCGCTCAAGCTGTACTACGTCTCGTGGTCGATCGCTCGGGTCAAGGCCTTGCACGAGGCGTACCTGAGGCGGGGTGAGGAGAGCGCCTACGCGTCGTGGTTCGAGCGGGGCTTCGACAAGGACCGCACCGACGACTTCACCACCCTCATCGACGTCGGCGACTTTCTCGCCAAGCGCCGGGCCTCGTTGCTCGCGCACCGGACCCAGGTCGACCCCAACGGCCATTGGATGCGTCTCCCCGACGACGTCGTGCGCGAGGTGTTCCCTTGGGAGGAGTACACGATTGCGCGATCGCTCGTCGACAACAACGTGCCCGAGGGCGAGTACGAAGATGATCTGTTCGCCGGCGTGCGCGAGCGCGTGCAGCAGCAGTAGCGCTCGATGATCGTCGAGTTCGTAGTCGCCGCCGGTAAGAAGGAGCAGGGGCGCAGCTGGGCTCGCGTCGGCGACGGCGCGATCACCGCGCGCGGCGAAGGCGCGCCGCCGGAAGCCGCCGACGTGACGTTCACGGCGACTCCGGCCGACGCCCAGGGCCTGCACGAAGGCGCGCTCGATCTGTCGGTGGGGTTCATGCGCGGGCAGGTGAAGATGGCCGGCGACTTCGGTACGCTCCTGCAGTTCCTGGCGCTCACGGGCGGACGCTCGCCGCGCGTGTCGGTCGCGGAGATGCTGCCCGGCTGAGGCACGCGCTCGCCGGGAAGTGCCGGGGATTCGAGCTACGCATCCTCGCACGGAGAAATGGCCTCACGGATACTCCGCGCGAGCTGTTGCTGCTTCGCCGCGCCCGTCACGTCGATCCGCTCGAATTCCTCACCGAATCGCACGTCGGCGAACAGGCCCGTGACATCTTCGTGGAAGTGCACGAACGCCCGCGAACCTCGATACAACGTCCCGCGTGACTTCTCCCGCAGCTCCGGCATAGCCCGCAACGACGCCAAGAGTGCCTCGAGCCGGTCCAAGGCCGTCGCCCCGGCATGTTTCACGAGCGCGAGTCTTCCACCTGTCGGGCTAGGACAGCTCCGACCAGGGATAGGTCGAGGCGATCTCCTCGAGCGCGGCCGAGGTCTCCTCGTCGCAGAGTGCGCCGGCCACGCCGGCGCGGTA
>DATCCI010000645.1:0-4416 GCA_036511415.1 Acidimicrobiia bacterium | reverse complement strand
CTCTGGGGACCGACGTTCGAACACGTGCCGAAGTCGAGTCCCACCCGAGTGACCTCGGGTACGCCGGTCGCGCTGTCGCTGCATGGTGCCCGCGTCCCGTTCTGGTCGTTCGTCGCCGGGTCGGCTCGGTCGAAGGACCTCGTCGTCGTCCGCGGTGGTACCGGCCCGTTCGTGAACGTCGGCGTTCAGGGATATTTCGACTTCACGATCACCTACGACGACGTCACCGGTGTCGTCGTGCTCAGCCACGCGGCCCACTGACCACCCGTACCTCGGGCTCGCCCTTACCCGGCGACGCCAAATCGAGGATGTCGGGGGGTAAATCGCGGCTCCGTACCGGTCGATGTTGGGACTGTGACTGGGGATTTTTGGGCCGCGGGTGGTGCCACGGGCGGTTGTGCAGATCTTGCGTCCTCGCTGCCGGACCCGGTGGTGCTGATCGGCGCGTTCGGCGAGGTGCGGTGGGTGAATCGTGCTGCGGAGCAGCTGTTCGGCGTGACGCTCGCGGACACGGCCGGCCGGAACATCTTGGAGTACCTGCACCCCGACGACGTTCAGGTCGCGACCCTTGCCGTCGCGAGCGTGCAGGACAAGGAGGTGGGCACGCTATTGGAAGTGCGCGTCCGCGGCGTCGACGGGTGGCACTTGGTGGAGGTACGCGGCGCGGCGCTCGGCGAGAACATTCTTCTCGCCGTTCGTGACATTACCGACCGTCGTCGTTGGGAGGTCGCGGGCGATGAGGTCGCCCGCTTCCGGGCGTTGATCCAAAACGGTGCGTCGATCATGATGCTGCTCGCGCGCGATGGAACGATACGCGCGTCGTCGGCCGTCGTCACCAGGCTGCTCGGTCATGATCAGGAAGTGTTGGAGGGGGAGCCGCTCGCTCGGATTGTCGACGGCCGGGATGGGCCAGCACTCACGTCCGCGATGCGCGAGGTGTGCGTCGCGGGTGCAGGTCCGGTCACCGTCGATCTGAGACTGGGGCGCCTGGACCGCGGCATAGTCCCGTTCGCGCTGACGTTCACGAACCTCCTCGACGACCCGACGATCGAAGGCATCGTCGTCACCGGTCACGACATCTCGGATCGCGTCGCCGCGGAGACCGAGCTTCGGGAGGCACACTCGCTGCTGGCGACGACGCTCGAATCGACCGCCGACGGGATCCTGGTCGTCGACCAGACCGGCCAGATCGCGAGCTTCAATCGCCGGTTCGCCGAAATGTGGCAGATACCCGGCGAGGTTCTGGCATCGCGCGACAACGCCCAGGCCTTGGCGTGGGTGATCGATCAGCTTCGCGATCCCGATGCGTACGTCGCGAAAGTGCAAGACCTGTACGCGGCGCCCGACGCACATAGCCACGATGTGCTCCAGTTCAAGGACGGCCGCGTGTTCGAACGCGACTCGCTTCCGCGACGCATCGCCGACCATGCGGTGGGACGGGTCTGGAGCTTCCGAGACATCACCGAACAGGAGCAGCTCAAGCACGAGCTCGCCCATCAAGCGCTGCACGATTCCCTGACGGGGCTGGCGAACCAGGCTCTGTTCCGGGACCGCATCGATCACGCGGCAGCGAGACTGCACCGGCACGAACACGAGCTCGCCGTGTTGTTCATCGATCTCGACGACTTCAAGAACGTCAACGACACACTCGGTCATTCGGCCGGAGATGCGCTGCTCGTTCAGATCAGCGAACGGCTCACGAGCCAACTTCGGCTCGAAGACACCGCCGCTCGCCTCGGCGGAGACGAATTCGCCGTGCTGGTCGATGATCTCACCGACCGCGCCGAAGCTCTCGACATCGCGCAGCGGATCATCGACGTGCTCCACGAACCAGTCATCATCGCAGCCAAGGAGCTGACGATCACAGCGAGTATCGGCATCGCGTATGGTGAACAAGGAACCAACGCCGACGAGCTCCTCCGGAATGCCGATCTCGCCATGTACGCCGCGAAGGCACAGGGAAAGAACTGTCGCCGCGTCTTCGAACCCGCGCTGCACGCATCGGCCGTCGCTCGACTCGACCTCGAGGCACGCATACGCCGCGCGATCCGCCGTCGCGAATTCGAGTTGCACTACCAACCCATCTACGAACTGCGATCAGGTCACATCCCGGTTGTCGAAGCCCTCGCCCGATGGAACCACCCCGAACGCGGCATCCTCTCTCCTGACGCGTTCATCCCATTCGCGGAGCAGAACGGTCTCATCGACGATCTCGGCGATCAACTCCTCGAAATCGCATGTGAAGAGGCGGGCCGCTGGGCCACTTCCCTCGGGCCGTTCGCACCGGCGATTGCCGTGAACCTCTCGCCACAGCAACTCCACCATCCGGGTCTGAACGAACGCATCGCATCGCTTCTGAACCGACACGGACTCCAGCCGGGCGCCCTGATTCTCGAGATCACCGAGGGTGCGCTCATGACCGATCCCGACCGCGCGAGTACGACCCTCCGACACCTTCACCGCCTGGGCGTACGCCTCGCAGTAGACGACTTCGGCACCGGCTACTCGTCCCTGAGCTACCTCCAACGCTTCCCCATCGAGATCCTCAAGATCGACCGAAGCTTCGTACACGACATGCTCACCCGACCGGAGCGATCCCTCACCCAGGCAATCATCCATCTCGCCCACACGCTCGGCCTCACACCCATCGCCGAGGGAGTCGAACACCAGAACCAGGTCGACGCGCTCCGCACCTACGGATGCGATCTCGCCCAAGGCTTCCACCTCGCGCGACCGCTCGACTGCGCCGCAACCCGCCAACTCCTCCGCGCCAACGCGGCTGTGTCGACGACCGCTACCTCCAGCTAGGCAGGTACCGCGCACTAGCTGTCTCGCGCGATCCGACTCGCGCGCAGGTGGGAACCCGAGCGGCCACGGCCGTGGCCGGAGCGTTGACTAGCTGCAGGTGAAGGTCGGCGCGGTTGCGCCTCCGCCCGAGACGATCAGCCTCCAACCTCGGCCGTCCAGCTCCTTCGGGTTGGCGCGGTTGATGACGACGTCCGTCGCCGGCTTGTAGATCGGAGGGCTCGAGCTCGTCATGTCCGACCACACGACCGGATACGACCTACCGCCGCTGTTCGCGAAAAAGAAGGTGCTCGCCGACCTCGCAGCATCGGCCGACGCCGCGCACGAGGTCCGGGCGCTGATGCCAGGTCCGCCCGGCGCGGCCGGCGCCGCCACTGAGTGAGTTGCCGCGACATCTGCTGGCAGATTTCCGCCGCCACGTGCTCCACTGCCGCCGCCGCTGCCCGTCAGAGTCGACACGCCGACCATCGCGGTCGCGGACAAGGCGCCGAGTACGAAGATGACCATCAATATTCCGACGAGCGAAGCGCCATGCGCATCCCAACTCCGCCGTAGTTTCCGCACGTCCATGTGTCCTCACTTGGGATTCAGCTCGGCGCCGAACCTGACTCCGCGACTGCTGCGAGGCGCTCCAGCGTCTCATCCATTCCTGCTCGATTATGTGCTGCACGGTCGCCGACGCCGGTTCCCAGACGAGCCAGCGGCTTGAACCAGCCCGGCCGCAGATCCGTCCACGACTCCGTAACGCGACAGCCGTTCGGCGTGGGCTCGAACGTGTACGCCCAGTCGGCGACCTTGACTGGACCCGCGCTCACACGGAACGAGAACCGGCGGCCGGGCTCGGCGTCGACGACGGCGGCCACGGTTCTCCACGACCTCTTGCCGACGCGGTTCCTTGCCCGAAATCTCGCGCCCGGCCGCGCGGCCGTCGCGTCGCTCAGCCACTCTCCGCCCTCGTTCTCGGGGGACCACTCCCCCATTCGGGTCACGTCGGAGACCATCGCCCACAGCTTCTCGGCAGATGCCGAGAAGTCTCTCGTGACGCTCACGGATTCGCTCATGGCCGGAACGTAATCGCGATCGCGCGTGCCTGCGAGCTCGTCTGAGTGACTGACCGGGCCGGATCGCATGAGTCCGCCGCGGCGAGGCGGCAGGTCGGGTGGACCTGCCGCCGTTGCCGTCAACAGGATTCGATTACCAGCTGGCGTCCGGGAAGTTCGGATCGGCAGCCGGTGCCGTACACGCCGCCGCAAGCGCGGTCGTCGTGCCGGCATAGAAGGTGCCGCCACCGACGCCGGACTTGTCCTCGACACCGAAGCACGTCCCCGACTTGGACTTGACCTCGGCCCACCACGTCGCGGCGGCCGCCGCCGGAGCGACGACGCTGACCACCTTGAACCCGGTGGACGCACCGACCACGAAGGTCAACGACGGCTCGATCGCGCCCAGATTGGCCGCGGTCGATCCGCTGTAGTCACTCGTGTCGGTGAACGAGGTCTTCGCCGCGGTCAGGGCGTTACGCAGCGAAGACTGCGCCGCCCGGTCGTTGGCCCGGTTCCGGGCCCCAAGGAATGTCGGGATGGCAATGGCAATCAAGATGGCAATGATCAG
>DATCCI010000644.1:0-3360 GCA_036511415.1 Acidimicrobiia bacterium | reverse complement strand
AAGTTGCCGTCCAGAGCCACCTGCTCTTACGGGCGTTCTCCGTGTCCGTGGCGGAACGGTACGGCGAGGAGACCGCGCACGAATTGTTGCCGCAGATCTTCACCGGGTTGGCGGGGATGACCGCCCAGAGGCTCGTGCCGGTGCTCCAAGTCGAGACGCGCGACGCCGCGGCAATCGCGCGCCTGCTCCGCCTGCACCCGATGTTCTGGCCGCGCACGTATGTTGCCCTGCGCGTCGAGCTCGTCGACGACGCGCGCGTACGGTTCGCGCTCGGGCCGTGCCCCGTGCTCGAGGAAGCCGACGGGTTCACCTGGTTCTCGCAGCTGGGCGGCGCCGGCGATCGCGCGCTCGACGCCATCGTGCAGGCGGTCGATCCCCGAGCCTCGTGTCGCCCGGTGCCGACGCGCGACGACGAACGCTTCGCATACGAGGCGGTGATCGATCCCGAGGCCGCGCCGGCAAGAGAAGCGCCGGAGATCGCGCTCGCCAAGATCAGTGGAGGCGCGACGTTCGTGTTCACCCCGCGTCGTCCGGTGCGCGTGGATTGATCGGCGGGCTCGACCCGAGACGGATCGCGCCGACCGAGGCGACCGCCAGTGACAGTGCCGCCGCGGCCATGATCGCGGCGGCCTGACTCGGAAGCAGAGCGTTCGTGGCGAGCCCGAGCGAGGCGACCGCCGCCGGTACGCCCATCTCGGCCGCCGCGAGCAGTCCGCTCGAGAGAGGCAGACGCATGATCGCGGCCGTCAGCAGCGGGACACCCGTCGCCGCGACGGCGAGTAACGCGAACAGCAACAAGTCGTCTCGTGAGTGCACCAGCGCGCGCAAGTCGATGCGCGCGCCGAGCACGACGAAGAACAGAGGCACGAAGAAGCCTTCGCCGAGCCCGATGAGCTGATCGGCGACTCGTCGCGGCTCGCCGAGGAGCGAAACCATCACTCCCGCCGCGAAGCCGGCGATCAGCGCGCTCGTGTCGAAGCGCTCGGCGATCCACGCGAGCGTGAACAGCACGAGGAGCGACAGCCGGAGGTCGAGGGCCCAGGCCAGGTGGTGCGATTCGTGGCGGAGTCCTTCGACGGGTTGGAGCCCGACCAGCCGCCGGCTCACGAGACCGAAGGCGGTCGCGCCCGCGATCACCAACAGCGCGCCGGAGAGGTCGCGGCCGAATCCTCCGGTCGAGAGCACGAACGGAACCGCCATGACCGTCGCGATGTCGGCGAACGTCACCCACGCGATCGTCACGAGGAGGCCGTCGTCGCGCGCTCTGGTCCCGACGATGGGGAGCACGATCGCCGCCGAACTCGACGCGATGAGCACTGCCAGGACGGCGGGGCGGTGCAGACCCGTCAAGGCAGCTAGCGCGGGACCCAGCGCGATCGCCAGACCGACGGCGATCGCGGTCGCCAACAGTCCTCGACGCGCGGCGCCCCGGAGCCTGGTGTCGCGCAGCGGCAGGTTCGTCGCGACGATGAACATCAAGAGTGCGAAGCCGATGTCGGCGAGGAACGCGAGCGTCGGCTGCGTGGCGACGAGCGTGCGCGTGCCCGTCCGGCCCACGATCACGCCCGCGGCGATCTCGCCGATCACCACCGGTGGGCGGAAGCGAGTCGGCAACAGCGTGAGCAACGGACCGAGCAGCCCGACGGCGACGATCAGGGCGAGGATCCCGTAGCTCATCGTCAGAACACGCCGGCTTCGAGGCCCGCCGCGAAGGTGATGCCGAGCTCGTGGCACCGCTCGAGCGCGGCGTCGTCGAGCTCGCCGACCACCAGGACCGGCGCGAGGACGGACCTCCAGCCCAGCCCGGTCACGATCCGTTCCACGCTGCGGACGGCGCCCTCTCCGTCGTGGCCGCCCTTCACGAACAGCGCGTAGGGGAGCCCGCGGGTCTCGTCGAGGAGGGTGTAGTAGATGCGCTCGAAGAAATCCTTCAAGGCGCCGCTCATGTATCCGAAGTTCTCGGGCGTGCCGAGCACCAAGCCGTCGCACCAGCGAACGTCGTCGATGGTCGCGTCGAACGCACGCTTCACGCGTACCTCGACCATGTCGATCTCATCGCTGGCGGCACCGGCGATCGCGGCGTCGGCCAAGGCCTGGGTGCCGCCCGATCGCGAGTGATAGACGACGAGCAGATGACGGGCGTCGGCCGCGCACACCGCGCGGACACTACTGCCGGTGTTGCTCCCGGAAGGCGGCCAGATCGAACGCGAGGTGCTCCCGGACGTCGCCGACGTGGTCGACGACGATGTGCCGTTGCGCGAAGCGCCAGCCGCGGCTCGATCGCGCGAACCGGTCGCGGTACCGGCCGGTGACGATCGGCTGCAGCGGGAGCGTCGGGGTCTGCTGGAACACGACGAAGGCGCAGCGCCCGGTCGCGGTTCCGGCCGCCTCCTCGATGTCGACGATGACGTTCGAGGTGAGGTGGCGGGTGCGCAGCGTTCCGTCGTCGTGGATCCGGTTGGTGCGCAGGTAGAGCTGCTTGATCGCTTCGCCGCCGGTGATCTCTCCCTCGACGCCCTCGTTCGTGAGGACCGCGTCGGCGAACAGGTCGGCGATGGCGTCGAAGTCGGCCGCGTCGACGTATTCGGCATAGCGGAACATGAGTGTCGTGATCGCGTGGTGGCTCTCCCACGTGCCCGCGCCCATCGCGCCACACTAGCTTCGGCCCTCGTGACCGACGCCGCGCCGTACGAGCTCCGAGTACCCGTCGAGCAGGCGTTCGATGCGACGATCGGCTTCGTCGTCGACGACATCGCCGAGATCGGCCGGTGCGCGGGTCATCTGGCGGTCCGCCCGGGCGTGTGCCAACCGATGGGAATCGTCCACGGCGGTGTCTATGCAGCGATCGCCGAGACCCTCGCGTCGATGGGCACTGCGCTCGGTGTGCGCGCCGAGGGCCGCGTGCCGCTCGGGATGTCGAACAACACGAGCTTCTTGCGACCCGTGAGCGAGGGAACCGTGCACGGCGTCGGCGTCGCGATCCATCGCGGTCGGATGAGTTGGGTGTGGGACGTCGAGATGCGCGACGACCAAAGTCGGTTGTGCGCGACGTCGCGCGTGACGATCGCCGTGCGCGAGTACGGGCCAAAGTGAACAAGGTCCGGCTCGGTTTCTTCTCGTTCACCGAGATCACGGATCCGCGCGAGCACCACTCGTACAACGCATGGCATCAACTCGATCACATGCCCGAGCAGTTCCCGCTCGACGGGGTCGCGTACGGACAGCGTTGGGTGTCGACGCCGGCGTGCCGTGCTGCTCGAGCAGTGAGTGAGCCGCCGCTCGATTCGATCCACTACGTGACGCTGTACCTGATGACCGAGCCGGTGGAGCGCACACTGCGCGAGTTCAGGCAGCTCGGGC
>DATCCI010000643.1:0-7318 GCA_036511415.1 Acidimicrobiia bacterium | reverse complement strand
AGCGCGGTGACGGCGCGGGCGCAGCTCGCCGCCGATGGTGTCGACGACGGGTTTCGGATCTGGTGCAACATCTCTGCGACTCACCTGACTCGCGGCATGCCCGCCTTGCGGCTCGCGCAGCTCCTCGAGCGCACGGGGTGCGACCCGAACTTCATCGGCCTCGAGATCACCGAGACTGCCGTTCTTCCCGACGTGGCCACCGCCGCGCGCGAGATCGGGGCCGCCCGGGCGCTCGGGGTAAAGGTCGCGCTCGACGACTTCGGGACCGGGCACTCGTCGCTCACGCTGTTGCGTTCCCTGCCCATCGACCGGGTGAAGATCGATCGAACCTTCATCTGCGAGTTCACACGCGACACGCGGGACGCGGCCATCGTCCGCCACGTCATCGCCCTAGCGGGCGACCTCGGTCTCGACGTGGTGGCCGAAGGTGTCGAGACGCCCGAGCAGGCGCACCTGCTCCTGGAGCTCGGGTGTGTGCGCGCGCAGGGATATCTCTGGGCGAAGGCGGTGCCGCTCGGCGGGCTGCGCGCGCGGCTGGACGAGCAGCGACGCGACGCCGTCGTCGCGCCCGGTACCGAGACCGGCGTCGCGGGGTAGCGTCTCACCCGAGCAATCACGGAGGGTGAATTGCGCAAGCGAGGATCGGACCCGACGAGCAGGTACACGATCATCTCGGTCGACGGGCACGCCGGAGCCGAGCTGCGTGCGTACAAGCCGTTCCTCGCGTCGCGGTGGCACGACGACTTCGACGCCTGGGCCGACGCCTACGTCAACCCCTTTGCCGATCTCCTGGCTCCGACCGCGTACCGAAGCTGGGACAGTGAGCGACGCCTGACGGAAACGGAGTCGCAAGGCGTGGCCGCCGAGGTGTTGTTCCCGAACACGGTGCCGCCGTTCTTCGCGCAGGGCAATCTCACCGCGCTGGAGCCGACGGCGGCCGACTACGAGCGCCGCTGGGCGGGCGTTCAGGCGCACAACCGTTGGTTGGCCGACTTCTGCGCAGCCGCGCCCGGCCGGCGCGCCGGGCTCGCGCAGATCTTCTTGAACGACGTCGACGACGCGCTCGGTGAGGTCCGCTGGGCGAAGGACAACATGCACGTGTTCGGCGGCATGCTCCTGCCGAACGTCGCGCCGAACTCCGCGGTGCCGCCGCTCTGGGATCCCTGCTACGAACGGCTCTGGGATCTGTGTGAAGAGCTCGACGTGGTGCTGAACGTGCACAGTGGGAGTGGCCTGCCCGACTTCGGCGACCACGTCGCCGCGCGGGCGATCATGCTGATCGAGCTGGCCTGGTTCTCGCACCGAGCGGTCTGGCACCTGATTTTCGGGGGCGTGCTCGAACGGCATCCGAACCTGCGCGTCGTGCTCACCGAGCAGGGAACCGGTTGGATTCCGCGCGGCATCGACACGCTCGACTGGTTCCATCGCCGAATGACGCACGGTGGCGCGGCCGAGGCGGTCTTCTTCGGTGCGGTCGCCGGGGGTATGTCGCTGACGCCGAGCGAGTACTTCCGTCGCAACTTCTGGGTGGGCGCCAGTTTCCTGCGCCCGTCCGAGAGTGCATTGCGCTACGAAGTGGGCGTCGACCGCATCATGTGGGGTGCCGACTATCCGCACTCCGAGGGCTCCTACCCGTACACGACCGAGGCTCTTCGTTGCGCGTTCGCCCCGTGCCCGACCGAGGAGACGCGCATGATGCTCGAGACGACGGCGGCCGACGTCTACGGGTTCGATCTCGAGATGCTCGGCGCGATCGGCGACCGCATCGGTCCGACGGTCGCCGAGGTGCTCGTCCCGCTCGACCCGGCCGACTATCCGACCGACTCCACGTGCAACGCGTTCGACGCGGAGCAGGTCGTCAAGGCGTGGTGACCGCGCGGCCGTGACCCACGGCCGGTGATCCACGGCCCGTGATCAGCCGCTCCACGCCACGTGGTATTCGTCCTTCCACCACTCGGCTCTGCGGATCTCGTCGGGTGAGGTGACGAGGCCGGCGTCCTGGCCGAGATCGTCCGGGGTCGGACCGATCCGCTCGGCGATCGGGCGCAGTGCTCCGAGGTCGAAGCCGTAACACTTTGCCGCCGTCTCTCCGAGCAGCTGGCGCGTGTCTTCGACGGGGACGTCGCCGAAGTCGCTGCGCAACCGAGCGATCGTGTGCGGCCACGTGCCTTCGGGATGCGGGTAGTCGGTGCCCCACATCGCGACGTCGCAACCGATCGTGTGCCGGCGCCGGATCTCCTCTTTCGACATCGTCGACGCGCCGACGAAGATGTTGGTGCCGAAATACTCCGACGGAAGTTTCGAGAGGATCCCCTTCATCAGCGCGGCCATCTTCTTCGTGGTGTGCCCGCCGCCGAAGTACTGGTCCCACTTCCACTTCATGTCGGCCACCCAGTAGCACGCACCCTCGGTAACGACGAACTTCAAGCCCGGGAAGCGCTCGAAGGCGCCGCTGAACAAGAGGTGCGAGATCGGCCGATGGGTCCAGAAGACCACTTCGGCGAGATAGATCCCGATGAACTCGTTCATCTCCTCGCGCGGCGCTTCGCCCGAATGCGTGTGCACCGGCAGCGCGGCGGCCTGGCACGCGGCCCACACCGGGTCGTACGAGGGATCGTTGTAGGGCGGGCGATCGCGCCACATGGTCGGGACCATGATCCCGCCGATGCCCGGTTTGTCGGCGAGCCACTCGATCTCCGATACGGCGCGTTCGACGTCGTGGCAGATCGGCACGAGCCCGATACCGGCCCGGCGCTCGGGGCTCTCGGAGCACAGCTCGACCAGGAAGCGGTTGTGCGCGCGGGCGCCGGCGAACGCGAGCTCGGGGTCTTCGATCATGCCCGCCGACAGCCCGGCGCCGAACGGCGGCGACTCCATGCCGGTGATCGCGTCGGCGTCGGGGAAGATGACCTCGGCGGCCACGCCGTCGGCGTCCATCTCCTTGTCGCGTTGCGCGGGATCGTACGCGCCGCGCAGGCCTTCTTCGTGCGTCGTCTCCCAGTTGGTGATGTAGTCGTAGTTCAGCACCATCTGCTCGTCGCGGTTCGCCTGGCGCTCCGCGAGGAAGTCGTCGAACTGCGGCAAGTACCGGCTGTCGAGATACGGGCGATAGTCCTCGCAGGGAAGACCCGCATGGGCATCAGCCGAGATGATCGTGTAGGGGTTTCTCACGGCTTGCCTTTGACACCCTTGCCCAACACCGACAAGTCGTCGTAGCGCTGGTGCACGTAGGGGAGGAGCCAGTCGGCGGGCACGCGTTCGACGACCTCGCCAACCTGTGTGGTCGCGACCTGCGCGAACTGCATCGAGAGGATGCGACCGACGGGGATGTCGGCGATCGGGTCGATGGGCGAGTCGTGCAGCGTCAGGGTGCCGTCGACCGTGCGACCGTCGCGCGCTTCCTCGTGGCGACGTACGTGTACGAGCGCAGGCTCGGTGTCGAAACCCTTGCCGTCGGGCGACGGGCTGATCTTGAAGTAGAAGTCGACCTTGTCGCGCGCGGGTATGTCGACCGCCGCGCCGAGCACTCCGTCGAGCTCCGCCAGCGGAAAGCCCATGCGGTCGAAGCGCGCGCGCACGTGCTCGCCGCTTCGCTCGATCGAAACGCCGCCGATCTTCTTCGGCTCGCCGTACGTCTCGCGACCCCCGACCGTGGCTTGCTCGGTCGTCATCGGCATGAACAAGGCGTACTCGCCTTCGACGCTCCCGTGCCGAGCTCGTACGCCGAACCAGCCGGCGCCGAACACGGGGATGCCCGTGCCCATGTCGACCGTGGCGAACCGGATCCGTGCCCGCGGTTCCGACGGCTCGAGCGGCGGTGGTAACACCGCGCGGATCGCGTCGGCGTCGGTTTCCCACACAACCGTCACGGCGGTCGACCAGATCTTGGTGGAGGTCGCTTCGATCTCCCGGTTGCGTTGCCTTTCGGGTGGACGAGCGCCGTATCGAATCGTCATGATCGAGAGTCTTTCACGGCCGCCGGGGTGGGGACAGAGGGAGGGAAGCGTGCGAACGGTCGACGAAAAGGTCGCGGTCGTCACCGGTGGTGCCAACGGCATCGGTCTGGCGATGGGAAGGCACTTCGCCGAACACGGCATGTCGGTCATGCTCGCCGACATCCAATCCGGACCGCTCGACGACGCGGTCGCGAATCTGCGCGGTGAGGGGCTCGACGTGAACGGCTGCGTCACCGACGTGACGAAGTTCGCGTCGGTCGATCATCTTGCCGACGAGACGCTGCGCGCCTTCGGTGCAGTGCACGTCGTGTGCAACAACGCCGGCATCGGCCCGGGCGGTCAGACCCTGTTATGGGACTACGAGGAGAACGACTGGCGCTGGTGCCTCGACGTCAACGTCTGCGGCGTGGCGTGGGGTATCAAGGCGTTCGTGCCGCGCATGATCCGCGGCGGCGACGCCGGGCACATCGTCAATACCTCGTCGGGGAACGGCGGGATCGCGCCGATGGGCGACGCGCCGATCTACGCGATGTCGAAGAGCGCGGTGACGACGCTCACCGAGCTGCTCTACTACCAACTCAAGACCCAAGACACGAAGCTTTCGTGCTCGGTCCTGTATCCGGGGCCGAACTGGTTGCGGACGAGGTTGTGGGAGGCCTGGCGGACCCGACCACACGAGTACGCGAAGTCGGTCGATCGCACTACCGCGTACCCGAGCTTCGAGGAGTTCGAGCAGCAGATGGAAGCGGCCGGAACGCCGTTGCCGGTCACGCCGCTCGAAGAGGTCGCGGGCCGTGTGCTCGACGCGATCCTTGCCGATCGGTTCTGGATCAATCCGAGCAGCGACGAACCGCTCGACGCGAGATACGCCGCGATGAAGGCGCGCCGCAATCCCGACTACTTCCGGAACTGGAACCCCACGACGGGGGAGTAGCCGCAGTGAGCGCGAAGCCGACGGCTATCGATGGGTGCAGTGGTCGGTGGCCGCGTCGGTCGCCACCTCGGCACCGTCGAAGTCGGCCAGCGTGCTGATCCGGAACCGACCGTCTCGCTCGGTCTCGTCGCGCATGCGCTTGCTCCGCTGCGAGTAGTAGTGCGCTCGGGTGTATTTTTCCGTCGCCGGCGCGTAGCTGGCGACGAGGACGCGCCGGGGAACGTCGCCGCGGTTCGTCTCGCTGTAGTGCGGGGCCAACCCGTCGATGCACACGGCGTCTCCGGACGCCAGCTCCACGGCGAACCAGTCGAGCGAGTCCGCGATGTCGGCGCGCACCACACCGCGGTCGTCGACGGGGAGGACGGCGTGCGCGTCGCCCGACAGCCACAGGCAGCCTGATTCGACCCGGCAATCGTCGATCGCGACGAGGACCGACATCACGCGCTCGACGCCGGGATACGCGACCTTGTCCTGGTGCGGACTGAAACCCGCGCCTCCGGGTTGCTTGTAGTTCAGCTTGTCCTTGAACGCGACGACGGGTTCGCCGAGCGCGGCGGCCGCGCAACTCTGAAGCGGACCGGAGACGAGCGCCGCGATCCCGGGATGGCAAGCCGACACGTTCTCGGTTCGACAGATCCGCGGCCCGCCCGAAGTGTGCTCGGCGTAGTGACCCCACACGTGCGAGCCGATCGGCCACGCCTCGACCTCCGCGGCGAAGTGCTGCAACGCGTCGATCTGCGGGGCGTCGAGCAATGCCGTGCGCACCACCTCGGTTGCGTTCATCCCGCCAACCTAGACGGGACGTGGCGGACCTACGCGGGCCAGCCGGGGAGCAGGTTGCGTTCGGCGCAGAGGTCCTGAGCCTCGATCCACGTTCCGTTGAGGACGCGGGCCTCGGGTGCGGTGACGAGCCACGCGGTCGCCGCCCCGATGACATCGGGCGGCGCACCTGCACTCGCGTCGAACCCGAACGCCCCCATGTCGATGACCATCCGCTCGGTCGTCACGAAACCCGGGTGCAGGTTGAAGGCGACGATGCCGCGATCGGCGAGCTCGACGGCGAGGATCCCGACCAGACGGTGGATCGCGCCCTTCGACATCGCGTACCCCAGACCCCAACCGCCGCGTCCCGCGGCCGCGGGCGGGTCGGAGGCGCCGGCCGACGACGTGACGTCGACGATGTATCCGCGGCCCCGCTCGAGCATCTGGGGGAGGACGAGCTTGGTCAGGATGATCGGCGCCATGACGTTCGCTTCGAGGTGCAGGTCGAGCAGCTCCACCGGCGTGTCGAGCAATTGGTCCATGTGGCCGGGACCGATGTAGCGGCCGTTGTTGACGAGCACGTCGATCCGGCCATACGCGTTGAGGATGGCGTCGACGCCCGGCGCGAGCGACGCGCGGTCGGTGAGGTCCATGACGACGCGCAGGGCGCGCGTTCCCTCCTTTTCGATCAGCTCCGCGGTCGCGTCGAGCGAGCCGGGCAGGGGAGTGAGGTCGGAGTGCTTGACGGTCGACGAGTGCTCGCGTGGCTCGCCCTCGTGCAGCGTGCGCGCCGAGATCGCGACGTCGAAGCCGGCGCGCGCGAGGTGTACCGCGACCGCCTTGCCGATACCCCGGCTCGCCCCGGTGACCAGCGCGACACCTCGATCAACCATCACGTACACCACCTTGCATGTACACCACCTAGGCCGACTACGGTGCGCGACCGGCTCAAGCTACGGCAGCGCCGAGGCCGGTCGGGGCACACCGCGGGAGGGGAAGCGACGATGCGCGATCACGATCTCGTGATCCGCGGCGCCACCGTGATCGACGGAACCGGTGCCGCGGGCCGGGAAGCGGACGTCGGGTGCCGAGACGGTGTGATCAGCGCCATCGGTGATGCCGGCCGGGGCTCGACCGAGATCGACGGCCGCGGGATGTGCCTGGCGCCCGGCTTCATCGACCCGCACACGCACCTCGACGCGAACCTGTTCTGGGATCCCGACCTGACGCCGTCTTCGGGCTACGGCGTGACCACGGTGGTCACCGGGAACTGTGGGTACACGCTCGCGCCGGTCGACGACGCGACCCGCGACTACGTGATCGACGTCATGAGCGTCGTCGAAGCGATCCCGCGCGACGCGCTCGTCGAAGGGGTGCCGTGGGACTGGTCGACCGTCGACGAATACTTCGCGCGCCTCGATCGGGTCGCGGCCTTGCCCAACTTCGCGACCTACGCCGGGCACGTCGCGATCCGGGCCGCCGCGATGGGCGTCGAGGCCGCGCGCGAGCGCGTGGCGACGACCGTGGAGGTCGCGCGGATCGCGGCGATGGTCTCGCACGCACTCGATCTCGGCGCGGTCGGGTTCAGCACCGACCAGGTCACGGACAACATCGGCCCGGCCGGAACCCGGCTGCCCGGCCAGGTCTGCGGAGAGGAGGAGCTGCT
>DATCCI010000642.1:0-3693 GCA_036511415.1 Acidimicrobiia bacterium | reverse complement strand
GGTCGCCGAGGCGTTCGGCGTCTGGGGCGAGAAGGCACTCTACGGGCGCAAGTACATGGGCATCGTGCGCTCCGCATTCGTCATCGACGAGAAGGGCAAGCTGGCCGGAGTCTTCTACAAGGTCAGCCCCAAGGACACGGTTCCGAAGGTCGAAAAGACCCTCGAAGCAATGGGGTGAGCGTTCGGCCGCCTGTTGTTCAGCGTCGGGGGCGGAGGGGCCACAGCACCACGCCGACGAGAAAGAAGACCGGCAGCGAAAGGAGGTCGCGCACGTCGCTGCCCCCGCCGAAGGGGAACGTGACCAGGTTCATTCCCTTCGGACCGATATCGAGCAGCGGCCAGGCCAGCGCCATCCCCAAGAGCACGAGTGCGAGAATGACGCGCACGACCCGCTCCGGCCACGACGGCAATGCGGTCGAGCCCGAGTCGCGCATGCCCTGAGTCTCTCGCATACCGACGCCCGCGTCTGATCGCGCCGGCGTGTGCTGCTGTCGTGTACGCGTGTCAACATCGCAGAGGAGTCGGCGACGTGCCGGAGTCGATGAGCTAGTGGAAAAGGATCGACTCCAGGCATTCAGCGACGGCGTGATCGCGATCCTCATCACGATCATGGTGCTCGAGCTGAAGATCCCGAGCGGGCCGGGAGGGTCCAACGGTTCCGCGCTCCATCACCTCTTGCCGGTGTTCCTCACCTACGTGCTCAGCTTCGTCAACCTCGGCATCTACTGGAACAACCACCATCACCTGCTGTCGGCGACGCAGCGGATCAACGGCGCGGTCCTGTGGGCGAACTTGCACCTGCTGTTCTGGTTGTCGCTGTTCCCGTTCTTCACCGGCTGGATGGGTGAGAACCATTTCGACACGCTGCCGACCGCGTTGTACGGCGGCGTGCTCCTGATGGCTGCTATCGCGTACTACCTCCTCAAGACCGCGATCATCTCCGCGCAGGGTCCCGACTCGACCCTCGCCGTGGCACTCGGCAACGACGTGAAAGGCAAGATCTCGCCGGCCATCTACATCGTGGCGATTCCGCTCGCGTTCGTGAACCGATGGGTCGCGGTGGCGCTGTACGTGGTCGTCGCGCTCATGTGGTTCGTGCCCGACCGGCGGATCGAGTCGAAGATCCAGGGCTGAGCCGGCGCCGCCGGGTGCCCCGCGCCGGTGCTCCCGGGTCGGATGCCCGGCTTCGAGTCGCCGAAGCCCGCTCCCGACGCGTACGCCGCGCGAGAATCTGACGTGCTTCCTCCGTTCACCACGAACGCCTGGCTGCGTTTCGACGGCATTCGGAACGGCATCTCGCTCGCAGCTCCGGAGTCGGTACTCGAGATCGGCGCGGGCGGGGGCGCGTCCGCGACGTGGATCGCCCGGCGTTTCGACTATGTGGGTGTCGAACAGGACGACCGTTCCCGCGCGCTCGCGCAGGCGCGCCTGGGTGCGGTGGGGCGGGGGCGCATCGTCGCGGGTCTCGACGAGGTGTCCGGCGCGCGCTTCGACCTGGTCTGCGCGTTCGAGGTCGTCGAGCACATCCACGACGACGTCGCGGCGCTCTCCGAGTGGCGCGCGCTCCTGAACGCCGGCGGTCACGTGCTCTTGAGCGTCCCGGCCCATGCCGATCAGTTCGGACCGCACGACGAGCTCGCCGGCCACTACCGCCGGTACGACCGCGACGAGTTGATCACGGTGCTCGAGAAAGCCGGTTTCTCGCTCGTCCGCCTGACGTCGCACGGGGCCGGGCTCGGCCAGGTGCTCGAGTGGGGCCGTAACCAGATGGCGCGCCGTCGCGAGGTCGCGCCGACCATCGAACAGCGCACCGCGGCCAGTGGCCGCTTGTTGCAACCCCATTCGGCCGCGATCCTGATCGGTTGTGCCGTGCTCGCGGCGCCGTTTCGCGTCCTGCAGGCGCCGATCGCGTCGCGCGATCTCGGCACGGGTTACGTCGCGCTCGCCCGCATGTCGCCGTGAAGGTGCCCAAGAGTGTCCGCCGCGTCGCGGCAGGCGTCTTCGTCGTGCTCGCGCTCGCGTTCTTCGCGTACACGCTCGCCGACGCGTGGAACGAGACCCACGGCCGGCTCCCTTCGGTTCCGCGTCTGGTGATCGCGGCGCTCCTCGTCGCGGTCGGGCTCATCGCCGCCGCGGTCGCCTGGATAAAATTACTCGGGTCGGATCGGCGCCTCGACCACGGTGCCGCGCTCTTGGTGTCGCAGCTCGGCAAGTACGTGCCCGGCGCGATCTGGCAAGCCGCGGGTCTGGTGAGTCTCTCCCGCTCGCTCGGAGTGCGCGTCGGCCGGAGCGTCACGGCCTTCACGGTCATGGCGCTCACGCAGGCGGTGGCGGGGTGCACCTTCGCAGTGCTGCTGGCATTCGCGTGGTCCTCCGTCTCGATCCTGCCGCGAGTACTCCTCGGTCTCGGCGGCGTAGCGGCCGTCACCCTGCTCGACCGGCGCTGGATGGTCAAACTGCTCCACGTCGTACCGCGCACACGAACTGCGTCGCTCGACGTCGTCCCGTCGCAGGGGTCGATCCTGGCGGCCTGCGTTGCGAGCATCGTCACGCTCGCCGCGACCAGCGCGACGTACGTGCTCTTGCTCGGCAGTTTCGGTGTTGTTCACCACCCACTGCTCGTCTTCGCCGCGTACGCGGTCGCGTGGACGGTGGGCTTCCTCGCGGTTCCGATTCCGTCGGGCGTCGGGATACGCGAGGCGGTGTTGGCCGCGATCCTGCACGGCGCGTTCCCCGCCGCGGTGATCGTGGCGGCGAGCGTGTATCAGCGGCTGGTATCGGTGGCGACCGAGGGGCTCTTGGCCGCGATCGCGTCGCACCGCGTTCGGCCCGCACGGCTCGCGGCGGCGCGCGCTGCGGCCGCGGGCGAGGGTGTCATCGACGCGGAAGCATCGTCGCCTCGAGCTCCGCGTTGAGCGCGCGCATCAGGAATTCGGTGGAGTACTCGCTCAGGTAACGCGCGTGCGCGGCAGCCGCCATCCGCTCGCGCGACGCGGGCTCCGCGAGCAGCCGTCGGATCTCGTTCGCCAATGCCTCGGGATCACCGGGCGGGACCATCGCGATCTCCTCGTCGGTGAATGCGCTGCGAATGCCCTCGGTGTCGGCGGTGATGACGGGACGCCCGACTGCGACGCACTCGAAGACCTTGTTCGGAACGACCCGGCGCGCCTTCGCGGTCGTACCGAAGATGCCGAGGCACACGGTCGCGGCCGCGATCTCGTCCGCAAGCAGCTCATGCGGTACGTGGTCGATGCGTAACACGTTGGCCGGGCGCAGCTCTCGGAGCAGTGCGTCGACGCGTTCGCCCTCCTGGCCGCGGCCAATGATCCGCATCTCGACGTCGTCACCCTCGAGCAGCTTGGCGGCGCGCACGATGATCTCGATCCCGTGGAGCTTGATGAACGTGCCGTAGAAGAGCGCGCGCCGGGCGGCGGGGACGACCTGCGGCCGCGGGCGAAACGCAGCGTCGTCGGCGCCGACCCAGACCACGCCGATGCGCGCGGGCGGGATCCGCGCGAGATCGGCGTAGAAGGCGGCATGACTCGGGGTGTCGGCAATGACTCGACGTGCGCCCCGCAGACTCGCGCGGTCGACCACGCGGACGATGCGCCCCACCGGCGACCGCGGCCCGACGAGCCCTCGGTCGGAGACCACGGTGTCGAAGACGGAGATGAACGGATCGAACAGCACGGG
>DATCCI010000641.1:0-5144 GCA_036511415.1 Acidimicrobiia bacterium | reverse complement strand
CCGAGCACCGATCGGATGCGGCCGATCGCGTCGCGCAGAGCGACGGCGACGGCACGCGTCTCGTCGTCGCCGGCGTCGTCGAAGCGCGCACAGCCCTCGGCCGGCGCGAGACGCATCGTGAACGGCGACGCTGATGCGGGCGGGCACAACACGACGACGGCGCCTTCGACCACCCGGTGCTCCTGGTCGTCGGTGAAGGCCGCAAGCGCGAACCGATCGAGGCGTACCTGTGCGCGCGGGGGTACGAGATCGAGTGCGACGAGCTGGGCGTGCGGATGCTCGATCGACGCGCCCGCGGCCTTGCCCTGGTTGACGAACGCTTGCACGTACCGACGGCCGTGCGCGAGATGAAAGCGGGCGCGCTCGCGCAGCGCGAGCACCACGTCGGCGGCTTCCGACTCGGACAGCGCGCCGAAGTCGGCGTCGTGCGCGGGCGAGAAGATCACGACTTCGTGCGCCCCGGCGACGCCGTCGCCGACGATCGGGTACTTGTTCGGGACGACCCGGAGCGTCCAACCGGGCGTGTCGGGGCCGCCGGAGCCGAGCCTCGCGACTTCGGGCGGGGTCTCGTGCTCGTTCCCGCGGCAGAACGGACACGTCGCGTCGCTCGCCGGAAGCGGATCCGCATGTACGCGGAACGTGTCCGGTCGCAGGGCGCGCGCGGGCGCGAGGATCACGCGATCGCCCGTCAGCTCGTCCACGAGGAGTTGTTGCATCGACGGTCAGGGTAGGCGCCCCGCGCCGCGTAGCCTGGACTGCATGGCCGTGCGGTTCGTGATCGTCGGAGGTGGTCCCGCGGGGAACACCGCGGCGACCGTCGCGGCGTCGATCGGCGCGGACGTGACGATGATCGAGCGCGACATCGTCGGCGGTGCCGCGCATCTCTGGGACTGCATCCCGAGCAAGGCGATGGTCGCGACCGGCAACGAGCTGACCGAGCTCGCGCTGGCGAAGACGATGGGACTCGAGGCGTCGGGACGGCTCGACGTCGACGCGTTGCGAGACCGCATCTCCGGAATGGAGGAGAAGCTGCGCACGGGCGTCACCAGCCTGCTCGAGTCGCAGGGTGTCCGCCTCATCCGTGGTACGGGGCGCCTGACGGGCGCGTACACCGTCGCGGCCGACACCGCCGACGGGACCGAGGAGCTGGAAGCCGACGCGATCCTGCTCGCGACCGGGTCGCGCCCGCGCGTGCCCGACTGGGCGGTAATCGACGGCGAGCGCATCTTGACGACCCGCCAGGCGTACCCGCCGCCCGAGATCCCGGATCATCTCGTGGTGATCGGTTCGGGTGTCACCGGCGTCGAGTTCACGCACATGTTCAGCGCGCTCGGCTCGCGCGTGACCTTGATCGTCTCGCGCCAGCAGGTGTTGCCGTACAAGGACCCGGAGGTCGCGGCGGTGCTCGAGGACGAGTTCCTCCGGCGCGGGGTCAAGCTGCTGAAAGGCGCGCGTGCGGTCTCGAGCGGTCGTGAGGGCGAAAAGGTCTTCATCGCGTGTGACGACGGCCGGGCGGTCGACGGCTCCCACGCGCTGCTGTGCATCGGATCGGTGCCAAATGGTGGAGGGCTCGGTTGCGAGGTGGCGGGCGTCGAGCTCGACCCCGGCGGCTACATCCCCGGCAACCGGCACTGCCAGACGAATCTCCCGCACATCTACTCGGCGGGAGACGTGTCGGGCCGCTTGCCACTGTCGTCGGTCGCGGCGATGCAGGGGCGCAAGATCGCCGAGCACGTCATGGGGCTGACGGCGCGCGCGCACCGCCATCTCGACTACGACAAGGCCGCGCAGGCGATCTTCACCGACCCCGAGATCGCGGAGGTGGGGGTCGCCGAGGCCGAGGCGTTCGCGGCCGGGCGCAAGCTGCGCGTCACCAAGGTGCCGTTCTCGGCGAACCCGAAGGCACTGATCAACGGCGACACGCGCGGGTTCGTCAAGATCTTGTCCGATCCCGCGACCGGCGTCGTTCTGGGAGGTGCCATCGTCGGTCGAAACGCGGCTGAGCTGATCTCGGTGATCGCGGTCGCGGTCACGAACCATCTGAAGGCCGTCGACATCGTCGACTCGCTGCTCGTCCACCCCGCGCTCTCGGAGTCGCTCGCCGACGCGGCATCCTGATATGCGGGCGTTGGTAACGGGAGTCGCGGGTTTCGTCGGGAGCCACCTGGTCGAATCGTTGCTGGCACGGGGCGACACCGTGCTCGGCGTCGATTGCTTCACGCCGTACTACGACCGGGCGCAAAAGGAGCAGAACCTCGCGACGGCGCGCGCCCACGCCAAGTTCGAGTTCGTCGACGCCGACCTGCGATCGGCCGCGATCGAGCCGTTGCTCGACCGCGTCGACGCCGTGTTCCACCAGGCCGCGCAGGCCGGCGTGCGCCTCTCGTGGTCGGACGGATTCGCCGATTACGTGGGCCACAACGTCGTCGCGACCCAGCGGCTGCTCGAGGCGGTTGTCGCCGCCCGGCCCGCGGCGCGCGTCGTATACGCGTCGTCGTCTTCGCTGTACGGCAACCAGCCGCGGTACCCGACCCGCGAGGACGACCTCCCCAGGCCGTTCAGCCCGTACGGGGTCACCAAGCTCGCCGCCGAGCATCTGTGCGGCCTCTACGCGGAGAACTGGGGCGTCTCTACCGTCTCGTTGCGCTACTTCACCGTTTTCGGTCCCCGCCAACGACCCGACATGTCGATCCATCGCCTCTGCGAGGCGGCGGTTCACGGTGGCGCGTTCCCGCGTTACGGCGACGGCTCGCAGATCCGTGAGTTCACCTTCGTCGACGACATCGTGCGTGGCAATCTCCTCGGCGCAGACCGCGACGTCGCGCCGGGTTCGTACTGCAACCTCGCCGGTGGGGCCGAGATCACGCTCTCCGACCTGATCGTGCTCGTGGGTGAGCTCGCGGGCGCGCCGGTGAAGGTCGATCAACAACCGCGCCAGGCGGGCGACGCCTTCCGCAACGGCGGCTCGATCAGCCGCGCGGGGGAGCTGCTCGGCTGGGCACCGGAGGTGTCGTTGCGCGACGGCGTGAGCGCGCAGCTCGCGTGGCACCGGTCACGCGCGTAGCTCCCCGGCGAGCACGGTCGAAGCCCGGCCCGTGAGCAGGGCGCGTTCGCCCTTGCGCACGACTGTCACCTCGCCGCCGCGATGCGATGCCTGGAACCCGCGCAGCTCGTCCTTGTCGAGGCGCGTGCTCCAGTACGCGACGAGCACGCAGTACATCGATCCGGTCACCGGGTCCTCGTCGATCCCGATGCGCGGCGCGAAGCACCGAGACACGATGTCGTAGCCGGCGTCGCCGGGCGCGGTGACGTACACCCCTCGCACGTCGGGGAGTGCCCGGAGCTTGCCGAGGTCGGGTGCCAGGTCGCGCACCGTCCGTGCGTCGTCGACGACGCACATGAAGAACTCGCCGTCGGTGCGCAACATCTCACCGGTGGGGAGTCCGAGCGCGTCGAAGAGCCCGCGAGGCGCGGGCGCCGGCACCGGCTCGGCGACCGGGAAGTCGAGCGTTATCCCGTCGGGGCCGGCATGTTCGGCGCGCAACTCACCGCGGCGCGTGTTGAACCGAGCGGTCGCATGCGGCGCCAAGCGTCCGGTTTCGAAGAGCACGTGCGCGGTCGCCAGGGTCGCGTGTCCGCAGAGGTCGACCTCGACCTCGGGCGAGAACCACCGTAGATCGAACCCACCGCCGTCGCCCGCTCGCACGAATGCGGTCTCGGAATGCCGCATCTCCGCGGCGACGCGCTGCATCCATACGTCATCGCCGTGACCGAGCACGACGGCCGCGGGGTTGCCGCGGAACGGCTCCGAGGTGAAGGCGTCGACGACGAAGATCGGCAGGCTCATCGCACGAGGTTGCCACGCCGTCGGTCCGCCCGCCCCCATTTTCCACCGCGCGGTTACGGCGGTCTCGGGGGTTACTCGATGACGGCGAGGACGTCGCCGGTGCCGACCGAGTCGCCGGCGGTCACCCGTAGCTCCTTCACGGTGCCCGACGTCTCGGCGTTGATGTGGTTCTCCATCTTCATCGCCTCGAGCACGACCAGCGCTTGGCCGATCGCGACCTCGGCGCCGAGCTCGACGAGCACCTTCACAATCGTGCCCTGCATGGGGGCCGTCACGGTGCCGCTTCCGCCCGCGCCGCCACTGCCGCCCGTCACGGCCGGTTTCGGGCGGCGGCGTGGAGCGCCACCGGTGCCGGCCGTGCGCGCGGGCGCGTCGGGGAGCCAAACCTTCACGCGGTAGCGCCGGCCGTCGACCTCTACCGGCACCGTCTGCTCGACGAGCGGCGCGCCCTTCGCCGCGCCCGTCGTGTCGTCTGCGGGAGGCACTTTCAACGCCGTCGTGTCGCGCGCGTGCGCGGCGAACTGCGACTGGTCGACCTCGTCCTCGACCCACTTCGTCGAGTGCGTGGCGTCCCGGAACGCCGTGCTCGCCAACAAGGTGAGATGCGCAGGAATCGTGGTCTTGATGCCCACGACGTCGAACTCGGACAGCGCGCGGAGCATGCGGTCGATGGCGCGATCGCGATCGGGCGCCCACACGATGAGCTTGCCGACCAGATTGTCGTAGTACTGCGAGATGACATCGCCTTCTTCGTATCCGCCGTCCCAGCGAACTCCCGGCCCGGACGGCACCCGCAACCGGGCCACCGTTCCCGGCGAGGGCAGGAAGTTCTTCGTCGGGTCCTCGGCGTTGATACGGCACTCGATCGAGTGACCGCGCCGCTCGATCGTCTCTTGGCC
Organism: Acidimicrobiia bacterium; assembly: GCA_036511415.1. Lineage (GTDB taxonomy): Bacteria > Actinomycetota > Acidimicrobiia > IMCC26256 > PALSA-610 > PALSA-610. The sequence continues at coordinate 398 of DATCCI010000641.1, read as the reverse complement.
GAACGAGAGCGGCTCGCCCGACGCGACCCGGAATTGCTCGGCGACGAGGTCGAGGCCGGTGATCTCCTCGGTGACGCAGTGCTCGACCTGCAATCGGGTGTTCATCTCGAGGAAGAAGAACAGTCCGTCTTGGTAGAGCATCTCGACGGTGCCGGCGTTGACGTATCCGCACGCGAGCGCGACCTTGACCGCGGCCTCGCCCATGGCTCGACGCGTGTCGTCGGGAATGCGCGGTGCGGGCGCTTCCTCGATCAGCTTCTGGTGGCGGCGTTGCGTCGAGCAGTCGCGATCGCTCAGGTACACCCCGTTTCCGTGGGTGTCGCAGAAGATCTGGAGCTCGACGTGGCGGGGGCGGGTGAGGTATCGCTCGAGGTAGCACTCGGGCCGTCCGAAGTATG
>DATCCI010000640.1:0-3094 GCA_036511415.1 Acidimicrobiia bacterium | reverse complement strand
CGATCGTGAACGCGTCGATGCCGTCGTGCGCGCCAACGACCTCGCCTCGCTCGTCGATGATCGTGCCGGCGCGCCGAGGGATGCGCGCGCCGAGGAACGCTTCGCGCCCGTGACGGGTGATGAAGCAGACGTCCATGCTTTCGGGCTTGTCGGCCGTACGCAGGCCGAGCGTGCGCGCGTGCTCACGTACCTCGGCCTTCGTCAGCTCACCCACCGGAAGAAGGGTAAGGGCGAGCTCCTCGGCGCCGAGCATGTAGAGGACGTACGACTGATCCTTGGCCCGGTCGACCGCACGCGCGAGCGCGGGGCCGTCGGGGGTCGCGATCACGCGCGCGTGATGACCGGTCGCGACGAAGTCGTAGTCGAGCCGGCGCGCCCGCTCGAGCACCCGGCCGAACTTCATCGTGCGATTGCACTCGACACACGGGTTCGGGGTCTCACCGGCGGCGTAGGCGTCGACGTAGGGCTCGACGACACCGGCGTCGAACGCATCGGAGAAGTTGAAGACGTAGTGCGGGATATCGAGCTGCGCCGCGACCCGGCGTGCGTCCTCGACGTCGGCGACGCTGCAACATCCGCTGTCGCTCTCACCGCCCCACAGTTTCAACGTGACGCCGGTGACATCGTGACCCCGCGCTCGCAGCAGCGCAGCCGCGACCGACGAGTCGACACCTCCGCTCATCATCACCATGACTCGGGCCATCAGGCCACCCGCAGCTTGGCGACGACCTCGGGAACGATGTCGAGCGCAGCGTCGACCTCGGCGCGGGTCGACGCATAGCCGAGGGAGAACCGGACCGACGAGAGTGCACGGTCGCGGGTCATTCCCATCGCGAGCAGGACGTGTGAAGGGTCGACCGCGCCGGAGCTGCACGCCGAGCCCGAAGCGGCCATCACGCCGTGCCGGTCGAGGGCCACGAGCAACGTCTCGGCCTCGACGTCGTCGAACGTGCAGTGCAGTATGCCGCCGACACGCGCCGCCGACGCTCCGTTCACCTCGAAGCCCGGCACTTGCGCGGCGAGTCCACGTTCGAGCTCGTCGCGCAGCTCGGCAATGCGCGCGGTCTCTTCGGCGCGGTGCCCGTGCGTGACGAGGAGGGCGGTGGCGAATGCCACGATCCCGGCCACGTTCTGCGTACCGGCGCGCAGGCCGCGCTCGTGACCGCCGCCCTCGACGAGCGGCACGAGCTCGGTCGGGTCGCGCACGATGAGCGCGCCGACACCCTTCGGGCCGCCGAACTTGTGCCCCGAGATCGCGATCAGCGAGACGTCGGCCACGCAAGCCGCGAGATCGAGCCACTGCGGAGCCTGCACGGCATCGGTGTGCACGACTGCGCGCGGCGCGAGCTCGCGCACGACACGCGTGATCTCCTCGACGGGTTGGCAAACACCCGTCTCGTTGTTGACGAGCATCACCGACACCACCGCGGTGCGCTCGTCGAGCGCGGAGGCGAGAAGGTCGAGGTCGACGACGCCCCCCGCGGTTGCAGGCGTGCGGACGACGCGAAACCCCTCGCGCTCCAGGCGCGCACACGCGCCGAGCACCGCCTTGTGCTCGATCCCGCTCGTCACGACGCCGTCGAGCTCGGGGTCGTGCGCTCGGGCGGCCCGAGCCGCGCCCTTGACCGCGAGGTTGTCGGCCTCACTTCCGGACCCCGTGAACACGACCTCGTGGGGCCGGCAACCGCACAAAGCGGCGACGGTCTCACGGGCTTCCTCGAGCGCGGTCTTCGTGACGCGCGAGGCACCGTGAGCGCCCGATGGGTTCCCCGGATGGTCGGCGAGGAACGGCGTCATCGCCGCGATCGCCTCGGGTCGCATCGGCGTCGAGGCCGCATGGTCGAGATAGACCTGATCGACGTGGTCGGTCACAGCGTCAGGCTATGACGACGGCTCCGGGAACAGGGACCTCCGGCCCAAACGTTCGGGTACCTCGACGGGTGTAGCTGTCACACCCGGAGGAGATAATCCGATCATGAGCGCGCGGAGCAGGACAAGCAGGGAAGCAAGCAGGAGAGCAAGCACGGGACACGAGACCGGCGAGGGTCAGCTGCGGTTGCTTTCGGGCGGATCGGCAACGGCTCGGCCCGACTGGCAACTCGACGAGCGCACGCGATCGGTCGGACGCTCCGGGGTCGCGCAGGCCCGGGAAGTGCTGCGTCGGGCGCGCCCGCCCGAACCGAAGCAGCCCGAACCGGTCCGCAAGGCCAGCTGAGGCCGAGCGGCAAGTCCCCACCCGAGAAGGACGGCCGACAGACTGGGCCGGTGGAAGAGGAACCGCTGGCCGGTGGTGTCGCGAACGCGCGCGGCGTGACGAGGGTCGGTCACGACGTCCTGCGGCCGTCGAACCCGCACACCCCCTCGATCCATCGCTTCTTGTCGGCCCTGCGCGAGGCGGGCTTCGACGGTGCGTCGATGCCGGTGCGCATCGACGAGGACGGTCGGGAGCGGCTCGGGTTCATCGAAGGTGACGTGCCGCTGCCTCCCTATCCCGAGTGGGCGCAACTCGACTCGGCCCTGGTGTCGATCGCGGCACTGATGCGCCGGTTTCACCACGCGTCCGGAACGTTCGACGCCACCGGGTCGACCTGGAGCGACGAGATGGCCGACCCCGAGGGCGGGCCGACCGTCTGCCACAACGACGTGTGTCTCGAAAACGTCGTGTTCCGCCGAGGCGTCGCCGTCGGTCTGGTCGACTTCGACTTTGCCGCGCCGGGCCGGCCCGTCTACGACCTCGCGCAAATGGCTCGTATGTGTGTCCCGATCGACGACGACGTCAACGCGGCTCGACTCGGCTGGCAACCCGCCGACCGGCCCGCGCGTCTTCGATTGGTGGCCGACGCCGCCGGCCTCGACCGCGGGTCGCGTCACGCGCTGTTCACGGCGTTGTCGGATTCGATTGCTCGCGGCGGCGAGTTCGTGCGCCGCCGCGTCGCCGCCGGCGACCCCAACTTCATCGAGATGTGGAACGAGATGGGCGGCGCCGAGCGCTTCGACCGTCGTCACCGATGGTGGGTCGAACACCACGAGAAGTTCCTGAACGCGCTCGACTGACTCGAGCAGCGAACGCGCCCGGGGGTCGTGCTCGAACGCG
>DATCCI010000639.1:0-7769 GCA_036511415.1 Acidimicrobiia bacterium | reverse complement strand
GCGCCGGCCATCGGTCTCATGTCTGGTCCGCAATACGCCAGGCCGCGCTGTGCCTGGCCGACGCGGGCGACTCGGCGACCTCCGTCATGCTGAACCAGGCCGTCGCTGGGGCCCTGTTCTCGCTGCCGCAACTCCCCGCCGATGCCGAAGACCTCGCGGCCGCGCTCGACAAGCTCCGGCTCGATGCCGGCGAGGATCAGATGCGGCGCTGGGCCGCCCGCGCCGACGGGCTCGACCAAGCGGACGCAATCCGGGTCGCCCGCGAGCGGCTTCAGCGAATGATCCCCGATTGAATCCCGCCCCCGCGGGCACCAATGAGATGCCTCGATGGCTTGTCGCTCGAGCGTTTCGGGACGCCGCCTCAGTTCTTCGGCTCGAGCAAGACCAGTGGAATCTCGCGAACAGTCTTCCGTTGGTATTCGGCATAGCCCTTGTACACGGAGGTGACCTGCGGCCATAGCCGCGTCCGCTCTTCTGACGTCGCGATCCGGGCGCGCATTTTCTGTTTCACCTTGCCCTGCAAGATCACATCAACATCCGGATGGTCCCGCAGGTTCAGGAGCCACGCCGGATGACGGTCACTGCCAGCCCGGGACGCGACGATCACCCATGCTTCGTTCTCCTGTACGGGAGACGGCAGCATGACCGAGCGCGGCAGGCCACTCTTACGCCCGACGGTCGTCAGCTCCAGCATGGGCATCCGGCGCGCGTGCCAGCCAACGCGGCCACCCGTCAGCCTGAGCACCCCGCGGTGCATCGCGTTCAGCGCCTTGAACGACAGATCGCTCGCCACCGGCCGCCACTCAAGTGTGCGCGGTCGCGCGAACGCTGTGGCCGAACGACCGGACGAGATCCTCGATCGTGTCGTCGAGTGATCGAGGAACATAGGCGAGCTCGCGCGCCGCCTTACTTACGTCGACGACCGGATCCTCGGCGAGTGTCGACACCGAGGCCTTTGTGAACGAGTCGGATCCGAATATCCGACCGACGCGCTCGCCGAGGGGGGCGAAAGGCGCAATGAGTCGCAGCGGTATTGCCCCGCGAGGCCCGCGATGACCCGCGGCCCGCGCGGCGCGGCGCGCGAGTCCGAGCGCGGTTTCCCGGTGTCCCCCGAGCAGGTAGCTCTCACCCGTACGCCCGTGCCGCGCGGCGGCCACGAGTCCGACAACGACGTCACGCACGTCGACGAAGTCGAAGCCACCGCCCACGACAAAGGGAACCCGGCCCCGTGCGGCGAGTCGCAGGACGCGGTTGACGCGCGACGGACCCACGTCGATCGGGCCGAAGATCGCCGTGGGATTCACGATCACCGCGTCGAGACCGGCGTTGACCACCTTCCGGACCTCGGCCTCGCCCGCGGCCTTCGACCGGTCGTAGACGGGCCGGTCGTCAGACGTACACCGGGCGCTCTCTTCATCGAGATGGCCACGGGACCGGCTCAGGTCGAACGCGTGGACTGACGAGCAATGCACCAACCGGGGCACGCCTTGGGCGAGCGCGGCGCGCGCGACCGTGGCCGCGCCGTGCACATTCGTCTCCCAGGTCTGGGAGTCGCGGGCAAAGAGCGTGATCTTCGACGCCAGATGGAAGACGATGTCGGCGTCGGCGAACGCCAGTTCCAATACGGCCTGGTCGCGCAGGGCGGTGAGCGTGTGCTCTACGCCTTCGGCGTCGGTGCTGCCGAGGGGCCGCACGTCGACGGTTCGAACGGAGACATCTTCGGCGCGCAGATGCCGTACGAGGTTCTGACCGACGAAGCCCGAGGCTCCCGTGACGACCGCTCGCATCCGTGCTTCTCAGGCCCGCACGCGGTCGAGTCGGATGGGCAGGTACTTGATCCCGTTCACGAAGTCGGACCGCATGCGCCGCTGCTCGCCGGCCGGCTCGACATCGGGATACCGACGCAGGAACTCGCGCATCATCACCCTGATCTGCGCCCGCGCGAGGTTGGCGCCGAGGCAGAAGTGGGCGCCGCCGCCACCGAAGGTGAGGTGCTCGTTCGGCGTCCGGCGCGGGTCGAAGACGTTCGGCAACTCGAAGTGGGCAGGATCCCGGTTGGCCGAAGCGTAGAAGATGACGACCTTGTCGCCGGCCTTGATCGATTGACCGGCGATCTCGGTGTCGCGGGTCGCAGTGCGACGGAAGTTGTGGATCGAAGATCCCCAGCGCAGGAACTCCTCGGTCGCAGAGGTCCACAGCGCGTCGTCGTCGATGTTGGCCACCAGGTCGGCCTTGACATCCGGCCGCTGCAACAGCGCCAGCAACGAGTGCGCGATCAGGTTCCGAGTGGTCTCGTTGCCGGCGACGGCCAGGGTGACGAAGAACATGTTGATCTCGTCCTGCCGCAGGCGATCGCCGTCGACCTCCGCGTTGACCAACGCGGTCATGATGTCGTCGCGGCCGTTCTCGCGACGATCGGCCGCGATTTCCTCGCAGAATCCGTAGATCTCGGCCGCGGCCATCTGGCCGTCTTCCTCCGAGGTGCGGAACTCCTCGTCCTGGAAGCCAACCAGCCGGTTGCTCCAATCGAAGATCCGATGCCGGTCCTCGTCGGGCACGCCGATCATCTCGCAGATCATCTGGAGCGGAAGCTCGGAGGCCACCTCCTCGACGAACTCGATCGTCTCGCGCCCCTCGACGTTGGCGACGATGGTCGCGGCGCGCGCCTGCATGTTGTCGATTAGCCGGCCGATCATCCGCGGCGTGAATCCGGCGCTCACCAGTCGCCGGTAGCGAGAGTGCTTCGGCGGGTCCATGTTGAGGATCGTCATGCGGATCATCTCGAGCGCGTCGGGCTCCTGATCCACGATGAAGGTGGAACCGAGCTCCGCGGAGAAGGTCTCGTGATCGCGACTGACGGCGCGCACGTCGTCATAGCGGGTCACCGCCCAGAAGCCTTCGGCGGTGGGGTGCTCGTGCCAATAGACCGGCGCTTCACGCCGCAACAGCTCGAACTGCTCGTAGGGAACGGACCGGGCCCACGTGTCTTCGAGCAGGTCGATGGCGGCGAGCGATGGAGTCATGGGGCAGCTCTCTCGGCGTGGTGGGTGAGCGCGGGATCCGATCTGCGCACCGCGGGATCGAGCGTGAGCGAGCGGGCAGAGAATCGGACGGTGAGCACCGTCTCGGCATCGGTGTCGCGATCGACGACCTTGCCGTAGTACACGACTTCGGCGCCGTCATCATCCGCCAGCTCGATGCGGAGATCGGCGAGCTCCCGCACGTTGGCATCGGTGTGGATCCGGGCACCGGTCGACGACAGCGCCGAGACCTGGCCGTCGTGAAAGATCCCCGAGACGGACTTGCCCTCGAGCACGGTGAAGCGAATGCCGATCTTCTCGGCGAGCTCGACCAGCTGCGCGCGGTCCTGCGGCACCGTCAGCTCGTGGCGGCCCCTGATCGCGGCGACGCGATGCACTCGCATCGGCGCGTCGAAGCCCTTGGGCCACACCTCGCGCAAGCGATCGACCTCCACGAGATCCGCGACATCGTCGAACGTCGCTTGTGAGATAAGGATCTCGCCGCCGAGCGTGTACCCCTCGATGCGCGATGCCAGATTCACGGCGCTGCCGATGGCCGTGTGCTTGGAGCGCTTCTTCGACCCCACGTTTCCCACGATGACCTCTCCGGTTGCGATGCCGATGCCCATCGCGACCTGGGGATGGCCATGGTCGCCGTTGATGCGGTTGACGTCTTCGATTGCATGCTGCATCGCGATCGCGCACGCGACCGCACGTTCGGTGTCGTCGTCGCGCGTGGTGAGTGCTCCGAAGTGGGCGAGGATCGCGTCGCCGAGGAACTCGTCGACCGTGCCGTGGTAGTCGTGAATCACGCCGGACATCGTTCCGAGATAGGTGTTGAGGATCGACACGATCTCGGCCGGAGTGAGCGACTCGGTCAACGCGGTGAACCCGCGGAGGTCGGCGAGGAGGATGCTGACGCGGCGTCGCTCGCCGCGCATCTCGAGCCCTTCGTCGCTCTCGAGGAGGTTCGATACGACTTCGTCGGACAGGTAGCGCCCGAACGTCTGCCGGAGGAACGAGTTGCGCAGTTCGAGCTGTCGCGCCAGCGTCTCGATCTCGCGTGCCGCCGCGCGCAGTGCCAGCTGAGTATGGATCCTCGCCGCGACCACGCCCCGGTCGAACGGCTTGGTGACGTAGTCGTTCGCGCCGCGCTCCAGTGCCGTAATCGTGTCGTCGCTCCCGGCGAGCGCGGTCGCCATGATCACGGGCAGCTCGGTGACCGATCGTGTGCGTCGAATCGCCTCCAGGGTCTCGAGGCCGTCGAGGTCGGGCATCATCACGTCGAGGAGGACGAGATCGAAGGTCTGTTCCTCGATCATCTGCAGCGCGGCCCGTCCGCCCGCGGCCTCGGACACGTCGTATCCGGAGCGGGCGAGCCAGCGGCGGAGCAGCTCGCGATTCGACGACTCGTCGTCGACGAGCAGCAATCGACCGGTGCGATTGCCCGATGGAGGTTCGTCCCGTTGCACTGCGCCGGTCGAGCTCGTCGCCGGCGACTCGCCAACGTCCTCGGGTCGGAAGATCCCGTCGACGAGGCCGAGCACCGTCGTCGCGGCTGCACAGATGCGCTCGAGATCGGGGAGCAACTCGGTGAGCGCACGGTCGTGGAGCTCCTCTTGGAGCATCTCTCCGTAGCCGAGGATCTGACCGAGCGGAGTCCGCAGGTCGTGTTGCAACCTGCGCATCGTCGTGCGCGTCTCGCCCCCACCGTCGCCAGCCGCGCTCATCTCCTGCTAAGCATACGAACAGGCACCGGCGCCGGGCCAGGCCCCGGGCGTCATGCCGTATGCAGCAATCCGTCCCGGGGGTGGGAGCCGAGTGCACGACCCGCACGACCCGCACGACCTGCCGGTGATGACGCCCGAAGCTGTGCTGCTCCGCCAGTTGATCAGCTTCAACGAGCCGGCGGCCCCGATCGCGATCCCCGCAGTGTTGGCGTTGTATTGGTACTACGGCGACACCGTGTTGCTGATCCTGGCCTTGGCGATCGTGCCGACGGCGGTGATCCAGCGCTTTGCCGTCTATTACGCCAAGCGCAATCGCATTGCCGAGGCAACGACGGCGCTGGCGCTGGCGATCTGGTGTCCGGTCCTCGCCATGGCGATCTTCGCCCCGGCGCTCTGGCCGCTCACCGCCGTGTTCTGCATCCTGTCGGTCGTGCTCGCGCTGCCGTTCGTCACCAGCGCGCACTTGCTTCGGCTCCTGCTCGTCGCATCCGGGATCCTCGTGGTCGGCGCGACCGCCACGATGTTCGATCCGTTGCTGCCGCTCGACGGCGTTTCGGACCTGCTCGTGAAGAGCCTCGCGGCCTTCGCCGCGCTCGTCGGGGCGATTCTGTGCATGTTCTCGATCCGGCAGTCGAACAACCGGCTGAGCGACACCCTCGAGGACACTCGCGCCGCGAACGAGGCGCTGCGCGAGTCGGAACAGTCGCTCGAACGCAAGGTTGCGGAACGTACAGCCGAGCTCGCGAAGTCGCATCGCGAGCTGGCTCAGGCGCGTGACGCCGCGCTTCAAGCCAGCCGGGCCAAGAGCGACTTCCTGGCGAACATGAGCCACGAGCTGCGCACTCCGCTGAACGCGATCATCGGCTACGGCGAGATGCTTCAGGAGGAAGTTCGCGACAACGAACATGATGAGTACCTGACCGACTTGGAGCGCATCGTCGCGTCCGGCCGGCACCTGCTCGGTCTGATCAACGATGTGCTCGACCTCTCCAAGATCGAGGCCGGCAAGATGGAGGTTCACGTCGAGGCATTCGACCTCGATGAGTTCGCGCGCGGCATCGAGGGCACGATCAGTCCGCTCGTGCACAAGAACTCGAACACCATCGAAGTCCGCTGCGGCGCGCGACTCGGATCGATGCGCTCGGACGCGACGAAGGTCCGCCAGGTGCTGTTCAATGTCCTGAGCAACGCCTCGAAGTTCACCCGTGCCGGCGTGATCACCCTCGAGCTCGAACGTGAAGCGGTTCCCGCCGGCGAGGACTGGATCACGTTCCGTATCAGTGACACGGGCATCGGCATGACGCCGGAGCAGCTCGGTCGCGTCTTCGAAGCCTTCAGCCAAGCGGAGGAGACGACCGCGCGCGACTACGGCGGTACGGGTCTCGGGCTCGCCATCACCCGGCAGTTCTGCGAGATCCTCGGAGGTTCGATCCGCGTCGAGAGCGAGCCGGGTGTCGGTTCGATGTTCGAGGTGCGGCTCCCCGACCTCGCTACGGTCGCTGATCGGCAAGCCCCGGTCACGGCCGGCACCGGAAAGCTCGCCACCGACGAGATCGCCGGCGACACCACGGTGCTCGTGGTCGACGACGACGCCGCCGCACGCGACCTGATCAGTCGGTTCCTGCATCGTGAGGGATTCGCGGTGTTGACTGCGGCGAACGGCGAGCAGGCGATGCGGATGGCGCGTGAGCAGCGGCCCGACGTGATCACGCTCGACGTCATCATGCCGGGTATGGACGGCTGGGAGGTGCTGCGTGCACTCAAGGCCGCTCCCGAGCTCGAAGACATCCCCGTCATCTTGATGACGATCACGAACGACCAGAACCTCGGCTACGCGCTCGGCGCCGCGGAGTACCTCACGAAGCCCGTCGACTGGGACCGGCTCGGCAGCGCCCTCGACCGCATGCACGTGGGACATCGAGGGACAGCACTGGTCGTCGACGACGACCTCTCTGCTCGCGACCTCGCGAAGCGCGCGCTCGAGCGCGCCGGCTGGCAAGTGCGCGAAGCGGAGAACGGACGAGTGGCACTCGACGTGATCGCGCTCGACACACCTTCGCTGATCATCCTCGATCTCATGATGCCTGAGATGGACGGCTTCGCTTTCGTCGCGTCGCTGCACGAGCGACCCGACTGGCGCAACATCCCGATCATCGTGGTCACATCCATGGATGTGTCGGCGGCCGACCGGGCGCGTCTCGGCGGCGGGGTGGGACGGATCTTGCAGAAGGGCGACTACTCGATGACAGACCTGATCGAGGAGATTCGCCGCATCGTGACGGTCAAGACACGGATGACTCGCTGATGGCGCGCATCTTGTTGGTCGAAGACAACGAGATGAACCGCGACATGCTCTCGCGGCGCCTGGCCAAGCGCGGCCACGAGGTCTCGATGGCCGTCGACGGCGCGCAGGGTGTCGCCATGGCCCGCGTCGACAAGCCGGACCTGATCCTCATGGACATGAGCCTGCCCGTGCTGAGCGGCTGGGACGCGACGATCGAGCTCAAAGGCGACGAGCAGACGAGCTCGATCCCCGTGCTGGCATTGACCGCGCACTCGATGTCGGGCGATCGGGAGCGGGCCATTGCGGCCGGCTGCGACGACTTCGACACCAAGCCGATCGACCTCCCCCGCCTGCTCGAGAAGATCGAGAAGCTCCTGGCACCATGAACCGAGCCGCACTCATCTGCCGCACCGTCGGGCGCTTAGCCCGAAGTGGGGGAGCGGCACCTCTCACGCGCCTCTGAGGCTGTGTCATACACGGAGTCTGGACCCGTTCCTCATCACTATGTTTGGACGTCCGATTCGGTTGGCGAGCCGTGGTCGCCGTCACCCGCTCCAAGCTCGGCTGAAGGCGAGCGGGTCCAACGCGACGTAGGGAGCGCAGCCGTGGACATCGGGCGAACCCGAAGTAGGGGAACGAAGCGGTTGCTTGATGGTCTCATCGCGGAGTTAGCCTGACCAGGTGGCGCGCTCCGCGGTTCCGGCCGACACCGATCGAACGGCATTCGCGATCCTT
>DATCCI010000638.1:0-4612 GCA_036511415.1 Acidimicrobiia bacterium | reverse complement strand
GCCTCGAGCCGTGGCGATTGCGGGTCTTCCCCGGCACCGCGCTGGTGAGCGGCACCGGCGACATCCTCGTCTGGCAGACCTGACGTCTCCGCCGCGCGACGAAGCCCGCGCTCTATAGCGTCGTCGGCATGCGTGGACGTGGCGCGCATGGGTGCACCTGACGATCCGGATCGACTTCGACGCCCGAAACGGGTCGATCGAAGTCCGCCAGAACGACGAGCTCGTCGCCCGGGCGAGCGTGCGCGGTGGTCGCGGCCGTCTCGAACAAGCGCACTTCGGCATGTACGCGATCCCGTCGCTGACGTCGGGCGAGGTCTGCAACGACGACCTCACGATCACCGCCGCGCGCTGACGCGCCGGGCCGCTACGCGCGTTTGCGTTTTTCTTCGAGGCGCCTGCGTACGACGTCCCGGCGTTCTTGCACCTCTCGGTACGTCAGCGTCTCGACTCCCGGAACGCCCATTGCGGCCTTGATCGCCTCCATGTCGAACTGGTTCGCGACCGACGGATCGAGTCCGAGCTCCGCCGCGAGCCGGGCGCCGTGACGGAGCGCGATCTCGGCGTGGACCTGCTGGATCTCGCCGAGGATGTCGAGGTCGGGAGCGAGCCGGCCGATCGCGCCATCGAGGAACATCATGTTCTTCACGAACAACATCAGCTCCTTCGGCGCGCGCGCACCGTAGGCGAGAAGCTTCTTCGTGAGGTCTTGCAGCTCGTGGACCAGCTCGTCGGCCGAAAGTGTCGTCGGGTCGATCGTCCGGTCGAGACCGAGGTCGCGGAACACCGCCTCGAGATCGGTGTCGGGCGGGAACGCACCGAGGTCGCGGAGCGCGCCGAGCTGTGCCATCGTGTCGCCGCTCGTCGCCCCGACGAGCAACATCAAGAACGCCATGCGCTTGGTCTCGTCGAGACGACCCGTGATGCCGAAGTCCATCAACACCGTTCGGCCGTCGGGACGCACCATGAGATTTCCGCCGTGGAGATCGCCGTGGAAGACGCCGTACAGCATCGCGCCTTCCATGAACGACACGAGGCCCGCGTGCAGCACGGCCTCTGTGTCGACACCGGCCGCGTGCATCGCCTGCACGTCGTCCCACGGGATGCCGTCGAGGCGCTCCATGACCAGTACGCGTCGCGTCACCAACGTCGGGTGCGGCCGGGGCACGATCGTCGCGCGCTGTTCGGTCTCGGCGAGGACGAGCGCGATGTCGAGCATGTTCTGTGCTTCCAACCGGAAGTCGAGCTCTTCGACGATGGTCTCCGCGAACAGCTCTATCAGCGCGGGTGGGTTCGCGAGCGCGGCGACCGGAATGCGCCCGACCAGGTGGGGTGCAAGCCACGACATCGCCTCGATGTCTTCGCGTACGAGGCGCGCGATCTGCGGTCGCTGCACCTTGACGACGACGTCTTCTCCCGAGCGCAGGCGCGCGGCGTGCACCTGGGCGATCGACGCCGCCGCGATCGGTGTGCGCTCGAACGACGCGAACACGTCGTCGAGTGATCGTCCGAGCTCGAGCTCGACGACGCGCCGCACGTCGGCGAACGACTCGGGCGGGACGCGGTCGCGCAACAACTTGAACTCGGCGACCAACTCCTCGGGAAACAGGCCCTCGCCACCGGAGACGATCTGGCCGAGCTTGATGTACGTGGGCCCGAGGTGCCCGAAGGCGATACGCAACCGGCGGGAGAGGTCGCGGCGCGAATGCGGCGGCCCCTTGCGGCGCGCGCCCACCGCCCACAAGCCGAGCGCACCGCCCACCCGGCCGACCACTCGGGCCAGCCGTCCGAGCGGCGGAAGGCGACCCGTCTCCATCCAACGCGGATACTCGGCCCGGGCCTGCTCTCTCCACCGATCGACGTCACGGCGCCACGTCATCGACTCGGGCTCGACGACCCAGGGTCCGTGATCGGTGAACGATCCGATCGCGAGATCCGGAGACGGCGGGGGTTCGACCATCCGGAAACGATACGGGGCCGGGGAGGTCGACCCTCCCCGGTGGCCCTATCGGTCGATCGGCGCGATCGACTCCGACATGCGACTACGGCATGTGCCTACGGCATGCCGGCGCAGCGACCACCCCACGGCGCGGGTCCCGAGCGCCGGAAGAGGAAGAGCGCGAGCTGATCCTGGTCGGCGGGCGATGCCGCGGCCGGGTCGATGCCGACCAAGTCGTTACGGCCGGCGGCACGCGCGACGTTGCTCCACGTCGAGCGCAGGAACTGGTAGGCCCCGCGGTACACGCCGTCCGGACTGATCGCCCGGTAGCCGCCCGCGCTGTCGGACTCGTGCGCGCGCGTGCACCGGAGGAACGGATCCTGCGACGGCGACTCGGACCCGATCGGGTCTGGTGCGACAAAGCTCGCCGCGATCCACGCGCCACCACCACGACGGGTCGCCAGCGCGACCACGGGATGCTGACTCGAGAGAGGATCGACCGGAGCGGCGGCCGACGGTGCACCGCCGAGTCCCACGACACTGCCATCCGTGCGTGCGACCTCGTAGCCCTTCCCGGCGATCGCGATCGCCGACGCCAGGTGACTCCCGTCGTTGGCCGAACCGGCGAATCGGGCGTCGCCGAACGAGAACACGCCGCCATCGGCGCCGAGCAGGTAGTACCCGTAGCCGGACGGGGTCGGCGCGATGGAGACGATCCGAGCGGCATGGGGGAAGGAGGTCGCGGCACCCTCGAAGGCCGCGTCACCGAACGCGAACACGCCGCCGTCGGCGCCGACCAGCCAGTAGCCCTGGCCCGAGGGCGTCGCCGCGATGGCGACGATCGGGGCGATCATCGCTCCCGGATTGCCGATCGAACCGTGAAATCCGGCGTCGCCGAACGCAAACACGCCACCGTCGCGTCCGACCAGCCAGTAGCCGTTGCCCGTCGGGTCTGCCGCGATGCCGACGATCGGTGCGGCCAGCCCCCGGTCTGCGACCGAGCCGGCGAAGCGGGCGTCGCCGAACGAGAACACGCCACCGTCCGCGGCCGCCACCCAGTAGCCGCCGCCGTTGGGCGTCGCCGCGATGTCGACGAGGTCGGCGTTGAGGCGCATGCCGGTCGACGGTCCCAGCGCGGGAGCGCCGCCGATGGCGCGCACGGTGTTCGCGAGCGGGTCGCCGACCGCGCTCGGCGAGCCACTGGCGACGGAGTACATCGCGCCGCCCGCCAGCAACACGGCCAGCACTGCGCCGATGATCGCCACCGACGAGAGCGCGACGCGGCGCGACTCACGCGTCCGGCGCGGCGCGTGGGCGCGGCGCCGCGACGCGGCGGTGACGGACTGGGTATGCAAATGGTCGGGCTCGGGAGCCGTTCCCTCGCGCTCGTGCGGCCTTCCGGCCATGGATCCTCCTCAGGACGCGCGCCACTCAGGCACAGGTCGGACGGGTGCCTGCCGGGCGGGAAGTGCCTCGGCGAACAGGGGGCGACCGTATGAGGACGGCGGAGCAAAGCAGGAACCCGGCACCCCCGAGGACTGCCTCGCGTAGTCCATTTGGACCAGGTGGGATCCGGTCGACTTCGTGCGCCCAACCGGCCCGTCAGCGGACTTTCCGTCCGCCGCTAGTGCGGGCGCGTCATTTTCTGCCGGACGCCCCGTCGGTTCGGACAATTGCGAAACCACGGGTCGCTTCTCGCGGACGGGTCCGCGCCCGGCCGGGGATCTCGACCGAGTCCGTGCGCCGGACCCGACGGTGGTCGACAATGACGTCGATGGCGGTGCTGCGAAGAGGCGAGTCGACGACCGGCCCGGTCGCGTTCGGCGGCCGCACGATCATGCTCGTCGCGCGAACGACTGCGATACACCTCGGACGCGACGCCTTGGGCGCGGTGCACGTCCGCTCCCGACCGTTGCACGTCGAGGTACTCGACGAGCACGGGCAACACCAGGTGGTAAAGGTCCGCGACCCCGAGCGTGCGCTCATCGCCGCGATCGCGATGGCTGGCATCGCCGGCGCGTGTGCACTGCGCGCCCGCGGCTCGGTGTTCAACCGCAGGAGGAGATCCCCGTGAACGAAAACCTTTCGGTCGACGCGACCAACGAGGACGAACGCATCCGCGCGACCCTGAACAGCGGCCTCGATCGGCTGATGCGGGTCTCGGCCGACCTGGTGTTCGCGCAGCCCGTGCGGGTCGGAGACCGGGTCGTGATCCCGGCCGCGAGCATCGAGTTCTCGGGCGGCTTCGGATTCGGCGGCGACACCGCTTCGAACGGAGGGGGCGGAGGCGGAGGCCACCAGGCCGGCCGGCCCGTCGCCATCATCGAAGCAGGCCCCTCCGGGGTGCGGGTGAAGCCGGTGATCGACTTCACCCGCGTCGGGCTCACGGTCCTGGCCGCCGCGCTCACCGTCTGGCGCGCCGCTCGCAAATGACGACCACCAGGTAACGACTACGAGGGCAGCCGCGCGAGCTCATCGAGCAGGAAGACTTCGGAGCGGATCAGGCTGCGCCAGTCGGCGAGGTGGAGGCTCTCGTTCTCGCCATGGATGTTCGAGCCCGGATCGTCGGGACCCATCAAGAGCGCGGGGATGCCGCCGAACGCGTCGGCGAACGGCCCGACGAAGGGGATCGAGCCGCCGACACCCATCAGAACCGGCTCGACCCCGAACCCGTCG
>DATCCI010000637.1:0-6407 GCA_036511415.1 Acidimicrobiia bacterium | reverse complement strand
ATCTCCGCGTCGTCTCCTACGGCGGCCCCGACGTGGGCCTGCTCTGCCGCGCCGGCAAGGTCCGTGAGGTCGTCTACGCGTTCGTCTCGCTCGACTCGATCGCGCTCGAGCCGCACTTTCGCAACGCGCGGCAATCGGGTGCGGTGACAACGATGGAGCTCGACGAGGGGATGTTCCTGCTCGGTCTCCAGGCCGCGGCGTGGCGCGTTCCCTTCCTGCCCACGCGCGTGGGCCTCGGATCCGACGTCATGCGCTTGAGCCCGTCGTTACGGACCGTCCGGTCGCCTTACGACGACGGCGAGGAGCTCGTGGCGATGCCCGCGCTGCATCTCGACGTCGCTCTCATCCACATGCACCGCGGCGACCGCGGCGGTACCGGTCAGTACCTGAACGTCGATCCCTACTTCGACGATCTCATGTGCATGGCGGCGACGCGCCGCTTCATGAGCGTCGAGCGCATCGTCGACACCGCCGCCTTCCTCGCCGAAGGACCGGCGCAGTCGATCCGCATCAACCGCCTGATGACCGACGGCGTCGTCGAGGCACCCCACGGGGCACATTTCACGGAATGCGTGCCCGACTACCCGCGCGACGAGGCGTTCCAACGCGCGTACACGGCATCGGCGAAGTCGGACGAGGCGTGGGACGAGTTCCGCGCCCGCTACATCGACGTGAGCGAAGCCGACTACCAACGGGCGGTGCAGGCATGAGGGACGGACCGCCGACCCGGGCCGAGGTGTGCGCGGCCGCGATCGCCGATTGCTTCGCGCACGACGGAGAAATCCTCGCCAACCCGATCGGCACGCTTCCGGTGATAGGCGGGCGGCTCGCCAAGGCGACGGTCGCACCGGAGCTCGTGATGACCGACGGCGAAGCGCTGCTCGTCGAGAACATCATTCCGATCGGCGTCGACAGTCCGGAGAAGGTCGTCGCGGGCTGGAACCCTTATCGCACGATGTTCGACGTCGTGTGGTCGGGACGGCGGCACGTGATGATGGGCGCGAGCCAGATCGACAAGTGGGGCAACCAGAACTTCGCGTTCATCGGCTCGCACGACGCCCCGCGTACCCAATTGCTCGGCATGCGCGGCGCGCCCGGGAACACCATCAACGACACGACGTCGTATTGGGTCCCCGCGCACACGACGCGCGCGTTCGTGCCGTCCGTCGACGTCGTCAGCGGTGTCGGCTACGACCGGGCGCGCGACCTCGGGCCGGTGGCCGGTCGGTTCCATCACCTGGGACACGTCGTGACGAACCTCTGCGTTCTCGACTTCGAGACCCCGGATCATCGGATGCACCTGCGCTCGGTGCATCCCGGCGTCTCCGTCGACGACGTCGTCGCGGCCACCGGCTTCGAGCTCGCGACCGACGCCGACGTGGCGACCTCGCGGCTGCCCACCGACGACGAGCTGCACTGGATCCGCGAGGTCATCGATCCGCACGGCCTGGGCGAGGACGAGGTCCCGAACCCGTGACGGGTCCCGGCGCGCTGCACACGCCGATCTGCGACCTGTTCCGCGTCGACGTGCCGATCGTGCAGACCGGCATGGGGTGGGTCGCCGGACCCCGCCTCGTGAGCGCGACCGCCGAAGCCGGGGCGCTCGGCATCCTCGCGTCGGCGACCATGACCCTCGATCAGCTCGCCGGCGCGATCCGTGAGGTGAAGGAGCGCACCGACCGCCCGTTCGGCGTGAACCTGCGTGCCGACGCCGACGACGCAACCGATCGGGTCGAGCTCTTGGTGCGCGAGCGCGTACAGGTCGCGTCGTTCGCGCTCGCGCCGAACGAGCGCCAAGTCAAGACGCTGAAGAACGCCGGAGTGCGCGTGGTGCCGTCGATCGGCGCGCGCCGCCACGCCGAGAAGGTCGCGAGCTGGGGCGTCGACGCGGTGATCGTCCAAGGTGGTGAGGGCGGTGGCCACACCGGCGCGGTCGCGTCGACGCTCCTCCTACCGCAGGTGGTCGACGCCGTCGACCTCCCGGTGATCGCCGCGGGCGGGTTCTTCGATGGTCGCGGACTCGTCGCCGCGCTCGCGTACGGCGCCGCGGGAGTGGCCATGGGAACGCGTTTCCTTCTCAGCCGCGAGAGCACGGTCCCCGAGTCGGTGAAGCGCTACTACCTCGAGCGAACGGTCAACGACACCGTAGTGACCACTCGTATCGACGGGGTTCCGCACCGGGTCCTTCGCACCGAGTTCGTCGACGAGCTGGAGAAGGCGGGTTCCGTCAGCACTCTGGCGCGCGCCGTCCGCAACGCGTTCGCATTCAAGAAGATGTCGGGCGTGACGTGGCGTTCGATGATCGGCGAGGGGCTCGCGATGAAGCGCGAGGGCGATCTCAAGTGGTCGCAAGTGATCTTGGCCGCCAACACGCCGATGCTGCTCCGCGCCGGGCTCGTCGAAGGAAGGCTCGACGCGGGCGTACTCTCGAGCGGACAGGTAGCGGGCGTGATCGATGACCTCCCGAGTGTCGCGGAACTGATCGCCCGCATCATGAGCGAAGCGGAGCAGACCCTGAAGCATCTGGGAGACCTGACGTGACCAAGACGAGGGTTCCCGCGGTCGAGGACTGGTTCACCACCGACGAGTCGGCGCCGGCCCTGCTCGGCACACGCGGCGCGCAGTCGGGCTCCTACTACTGGCCGACCGCCGTCGCGGTGTCGGGGAACCCGACCACGCCGGGCGAGAAGCGCGAGCCCGTCGAGCTGTCGCGCACGGGCAAGTTGTGGTCGTGGACGACCAACCATTACGCGCCACCCGAGCCGTACGTCGCACCCGACCCCTTCGTCCCCTACACGGTGTGCGCGGTCGACCTCGGCCGCGAGCAGATGGTCGTGCTCGGTCAGCTCGCGACGGGCGCCGACCCCGCTCGGCTCGAGGTGGGCATGGAGATGGAGCTCGTCCTCGGTCCGCTGTACGAAGACGACGAGCACGAATACATGATCTGGCAATGGGCACCCTTGAGGAGCACATCGTGAGCGGTCACGACATCGCCATTCTCGGTGCCGGGATGCACCCCTGGGGCAAGTGGGGTCGGAACTTCGTGGAGTACGGAGTGGTCGCCGCCCAGGCCGCGCTCGCCGACGCCGGTGTCGCCTGGCCCGACATCCAGTTCGTCTCCGGCGCCGACACGATGCGCAACGGCTACCCCGGCTACGTCGCGGGCGCGACCTTCGCCCAGGCCCTCGGCTGGAACGGCGCACAGGTGGCGTCGTCGTACGCGGCGTGTGCATCGGGCGTCACCGCGCTGGCGACCGCGCGCGCCCAGATCCTCGCCGGGTTCTGCGACGTCGCGCTCGTCATCGGCGCCGACACCACGCCGAAGGGCTTCCTCGCTCCCAACAAGGGGGAACGGGGCGACGATCCCGACTGGTTACGGTTCCGCCTGCTCGGCGCGACGAACCCGACGTACTTCGGCTTGTACGCGCGGCGCCGCATGGAGCTGTTCGGTGCGACGCGCGACGACTTCGCCCGGGTGAAAGTGAAGAACGCAAGGCACGGACTCGAGAACCCGAACGCGCGCTACAAGAAGGAGGTGTCGATCGACGACGTGCTGATGGCACCGATGGTCTCCGACCCGCTCGGTCTGCTCGACATCTGCGCGACGAGCGACGGTGCGGCAGCCCTCGTCGTCTCCTCGCTCGACTACGCCCGTCGCCACGGCGCCGGCGATGCGGTTCGCGTGCGCGGGATCTCCACGGTCACGCCGAGCTACCCGCAGACAACGATCGAGCTTCCGAACTTCGCGACCGACAGCGCGGCGGGAAACGGGACCACTCCTGAGCACGGGTTCAAGGAATCGATCGCCGTGCGCGCCTACGACGAGGCCGGGCTCGGCCCGGACGACCTCGATTGCGCCGAGGTCTACGACCTGTCGACCGCGATGGAGCTCGACTGGTACGAACAGATCGGCCTTTGCGCTCCGGGCGAAGCCGAAAAGCTGCTGCGCGACGGCACGACGACGCTCGGCGGCCGCGTCCCGGTGAACCCGAGCGGCGGCCTCGCGTGCTTCGGCGAAGCCGTACCCGCGCAGGCGATAGCCCAGGTGTGCGAGCTCACCTGGCAGGTGCAAGGCCGCGCGCCGGGCCGTCAGGTCGAAGGCGCGCGCGTCGGCCTGTCGATCAACCAGGGACTGTTCGGTCACGGCTCCGCGGTCGTCGTGAGCCGCTGAGTCTCGGGCGGTTACGACTATCGGGTGAGTGTGCTCGCCGGGTGTACCGGCAGCGTTTCCGGTGGACGGGGGGCCTGCGTGAAGTCGAAGTCCGACGTGAGGTCGCCGAGGATCTTGACGTTCTCGCGCACGGTGAGGCGGGGGTCGGGTCGCCCGTCGGTCGCCGGGTCGAGGCGTTGACCGCCGAGGAAGTCGTCCTCGATGAACTTGAGGTAGGCGTCGAAGCTCAACGTCTGGTGGTCGATGTAGCCGCGTTTGGCGTACGGGCTGATCACCAGGGCGGGAACCCGTAGGCCGTAGCCGTTCGCGTCGACGGCCGGGGGAACGACGTGGTCGTAGAAGCCGCCCCAGTCGTCCCAGGCCAAGAAGATCGCGGTGGAGTCCCAGTCGGGCCCGTTCATGACTGCGTTGATGAGACTCGTCGTGTACGCGACGCCATCGCTGATGCGCGACGGCGGATGCTCGCTGACGATGCCCGACGGAACGACCCACGACACTGCCGGCAGAGTGCCTTTCTGCGCGGCGGAGTAGAAGCTCGACACCGACTTGATGTTTCCGCGCTGGTGATCCGCGTTCACGGTGTCGAAGAACGGCAACGGGTTCCAGATGCTGGGAGTGCGAGCGTTCTGCCTGACCGGCGAGCACGAGAGCGCGGCAGGATTCTGGCAGTCGGGTTCCGAGCCGGCCACGACGTAGTAACCCCACGAGACGTCGCTCTTGTGCAGGAGATAGGTGAGGTCGGTCCACGCGTAGATCGGGCCTCCCGCCGGGCGCGCCGGGAGAAGCGTCGGTTTGCCGTGAGGTGGCCTCGGACTCGGCATGTTGGCGTTGGTGCAACTGGCGGGCTGGTCGTGCTGGGTGCAGTTGGCCGACCATCCCGAGACCTGGAACAGGTGCTCCGGCAGGCTCCACGACGCCGTGGGCTCGAACATGTGGTCCTGCAGCACGAAGTCGTGCGCGTACTTCCAGTAGTTCGGGATGTCGCTCTGGGTGTGGTAGCCCATCACGTCGACGGATGTGGTCGCCGAACAGTTCGGGTCCGTTTCGTCCGCGCAGTGGCGTTGCGCCATCTCCGACATCTTCACGAACCCGTCCATCTTTCCCTTGTCGATGTCGGCGCGAGCATGCCCCTGGGCGTGCGGGCCGCCCGCGTTCACATCGGCGTGATCCGGATACGGTCTGTCGCATCCACCCTTGGCCGGATCGGAAACGCACACCGTCGGTTTGCCGTCCGCCATCGGGATGCCGTCCGCGCCGGGATAGGTGCCGAAGTAGTTGTCGAACGACCGGTTCTCCTGCATGATCATCACGACGTGCTGGATCTTGTGAATGCCCGTCAGCGCGGTCGCCGGATGCGAGGGACCGGACGACGAGCTGCACGCGGCCGCGCCCACTAACCCGAGCGCGCCCAGGCATCTCGACCATCTCGCGCGCACACCACCTCCGTGTCTGTTCACCACGCCGGCCCGGGGCGAGGAGTATTCGCGCAACGCGCTGCGCGACGAGGGTAGCCGGAGCACGTTTCGCTACTCGGTCGACCGATCCGATGCTCGCGCGCGGCCGGAGTCACGGTTTCCAGCCCGTTGTCCCGCCGGTGAGCCGAAGGCTCGGGATCGACCGCCCTGCGTGACGAACCGTGCCTCACGCTGTCGTTGACCGAGAGGCTTTTCCCTTTCCGTACCGAGAGAATGTCGTGCCCAACGACCAAGGGCCAACATGCCTCGCCCTCCGAAAAGGCCTGTCCACGGCCATGACCTGGGATCCGCCAACCCGCGCCGGCTCGGGAGCACCCCGGCCGGACCCAGATCAGCGATCGGCCGCCAATTTTGACGGAACGCGTAAAAAATGCCACGCTTCGTGGTAGGGAGACTGGGGAGCCAAGGATGGTTCGACGGCTGGCGGGCGGGCGCGGTGCGCGCCGTACTGGGAGAACGCGCGCTCCGATCGGGAGGCGAGCGCGGGCGGGTCTCGGCGCGCTCGCGATCGTGGTCATCGGCGTGGTCGGCGTTCCCGCTCCCGCCGGCGCGACTTCCATCTTCCAAGTCGAGTTCCGGCACTGCGACACCTTGCACGTCGGCTACAAGAACTTCCCGGTCGGGACGGTCGTGCGCTGGAGCGTCAGTCAACACAACCGAGACGTCGGGACGGGACAGTTCGTCACCGCCCCGGGACCCGGCCTGCACTTCTACAGCGTGAAGCTGCCGACCCCCCTTGACCCCCACCCCAAAGCCGCCGT
>DATCCI010000636.1:0-4941 GCA_036511415.1 Acidimicrobiia bacterium | reverse complement strand
GCCGACGCCGCCGGCGCATCGTTCTACGCGGTGGTGCAGCCCGACGACCTGCATTGGCACGTGCCGTCGCACCGCTACGACCCCGCGCTCTCCGACGGCCTGCGCGCCTTTCTCGCCGGCATCGACATCGTCATCTCGGTGCACGGCTTCGGGGGTGTGCGCGACGCCGACGATCGTTGGACGACCGCGCTGCTCGGCGGCACGAATCGTGAGCTCGCGGCCGAGCTCGCGGGCGCGTTGACGCGGGCGCTCCCGCAATACCGTTGGATCGCCGACCTCGATGCGATGCCCCGGCATCTGCGCGGCTTGCATCCCGCGAACCCGGTGAACCGAGCCGCGCAGGGCGGGGTGCAGCTGGAGCTGCCGCCCCGCGTGCGGCGGACCGGTACCGACTGCGACGCACTCGTCACTGCTCTTGCAGGAGTGGCAGCAGGTGGGCGACGTCGTTGTAGCGACGCAGGATGATGCGTTCCTTCTCCGCGACGACTTCGCTGATCGAGGCGTTGTCGGCGCCCGCGAACGCGAACCGTCGCGCACCGGTGACGCGGTGGAGCAGCTGACCGATAACACCGCCGTGCGACACGACGACCACGCGCTGATCCGGATGGGCGGCGACGACGCGTTGAAATCCTCGCCAGACCCGCGCGTCGAAATCGTCGTGCCGCTCGGAACCCGGGATGACATCCCAACGCTCCTGCACGAAGATCTGTTCGAAGATCGGGTCGCGCCGGGCGGCGCGGCGCCGGAACTCGCCCTCCTCCCAGTCGCCGAGGAACACCTCGCGCAGGTCGGGCTCTTCGACGGGTATGAGCCCCGCACGCGCCGCGAGAGGTGCCGCGGTCTCGTGCGTGCGTTGGAGCGATGTCACGTAGATGGCGGAGATGGGTTCGTGCTGCAAACGATCCGCGAGGAGCTCGGCCTGGCGCACGCCGACCGGATCGAGCGCGGGGTCGCCGTGACCGTCGCGGGTCGGGAAGGGGCGATCGGGATGCGCGGGTGCCGACTCCCCGTGGCGGACGAGGAGCACCGTGGTGGCGCCGGGCGGCGGCGTGAAGCGGTGTTGGCGAAAGCCTTCCGCCGGCATCTCGGGCTCCGGCATCTCGGGTTCGGCGGTCGTCACGGGCGTGAAGTTAGCGCCCGGTAGGTTGCGCCTCGTGGGCGACACGCGCGTCACCAGCATCGGCCGGCACGTCGGACTCGCCGACGTCGGGCCCGACGGCCGCGCCCGACTCGACGCGTTGGCCCGCATCGTGCAGGACGTCTCCGACTTCGATGCATCGAGCGCGCCGGTCGACGGGATGGGCTTGTGGATCCTGCGCCGGCTGGCGATCGACATCGTGTCCACGCCGCGATTCCGCGCGGAGGTCACCGCGCGGACGTGGTGCAGCGGGGTCGGTGCGCGGTGGGCGGAACGCACCACGCAGCTGTACGTCGGCGGCCGGTTGTGCGCGGAGGCGACCGCGATCTGGGTGCACACCGATCCGGAGCGCGGGGTGCCCACTCCGTTACCACCCGATTTCGACGCGGTCTGGGGCGCGACGGCGGCGGGTCGAAAGGTGACGGCGCGGCTGCGTCATCGGGCACCGCCTCCCGACGCGCGTCATCGCCCCTGGTCGCTGCGCGCGACCGATCTCGACGTGGTGGGCCACGTCAACAACGCGGCGTACTGGGCCGCGGTCGAAGAGGAGCTCGCGCGCCGGTGCCGCCCGCGAGTTCGGCATGCGGAGATCGAGTTCCGGAGCGGTCTCGACCTCGCCGACGCAGTCGACGTCGCCGTCTCCGACACCGACGACGGCTTCGCGGCCTGGCTCTGTGTCGACGGCGACGTGCGCGCGTCGGTCCTCGTAGGCTGCGAGGTATGCAGCACCAACTGAAGCTCGGTTACACGATCGGTTACTGGGGCGCGCAGCCACCCGAGGGCGTGCCCGTCGCGCTGGCCGAGGCCGAGCGGCTCGGTTTCGACTCGTGCTGGACAGCCGAGGCGTACGGCTCGGACGCCTTGACGCCGTTGGCATGGTGGGGCGCGCACACGACCCGCATCAAGCTCGGTACGTCGATCTGCCAGATCTCCGCCCGCACTCCGACGGCCATGGCGATGGCGGCACTGACGCTCGATCACCTCTCGGGGGGCCGGTTCGTGCTCGGCCTGGGCGCGTCGGGTCCACAAGTGGCCGAGGGTTGGTACGGCGACGACTACCGCAAGCCGCTCGCGCGCACGCGCGAGTACGTCGACATCGTGCGCCAGGTGCTCGCGCGCACTGCGCCGGTCGAGTTCAACGGCGAGCACTACCAGCTGCCGCTGCACGGTGGCACCGGGTTCGGCAAGCCGCTCAAGTCGATCACGCATCCACTGCGCGCCGACCTGCCGATCTATCTCGCCGCCGAGGGCCCGAAGAACGTCTCGCTCGCGGCCGAGATCGCCGACGGTTGGCTGCCGATGTTCTACGCGCCGCGTGTCGACGGCTTCTACCGCGACGCGCTGGTCGAGGGTTTCGCCCGGCCCGCCGCGCGCCGCGCGGCAGCCGACTTCGAGGTGGCGTGCCTCGTGCCGGTCATCATCGCCGACGACGTCGAGACCGCGGCCGACATGTACCGGCCCGTGCTCGCGCTCTATATCGGTGGGATGGGTGCCCGCGAGGTGAACTTCCACAACAACGTGTTCGGGCGGATGGGCTACGAGGGCGACGCCAAGCTGATCCAGGATCTCTACCTCGACGGCAAGAAGGCGGAGGCCGCAGCCGCGGTGCCGACGCGCCTGGTCGAAGACGTCGCGCTCGTCGGGCCCAGGGAGAAGATCCGCGACGACCTCGAGATGTGGCGGGAGTCGACGGTGACCACGATGCTCGTCTCGGGCGCGATCGAACAGCTGCGGACGATCGCGGAGCTGGTTCTCGGATGATCGAGTTGAGTGCCGAGGAAGCGCGCGTCCTCGGTTGTCTCATGGAGAAGGCGGTCACGACGCCCGACACGTATCCGCTGTCGGTCAACGCGCTGATCAACGCGTGCAACCAGAGCACGAATCGCGATCCGATCGTCTCGTTCGACGAGGCGACGGTCGAGCGGGTGCTCGAAGGATTGCGCGAGAAGGGTGTGTCGCGCCGGGTGCGCGCGACGGGGCAGCGGGTCGTGAAGCATCGCCACGTGGTCGACGAGGCGCTGCAGCTCTCGGTGCCGCAGTATTCGGTGCTGGGCGTGCTGTTGCTGCGAGGGCCGCAGACGCCCGGGGAGCTGAAGCAGCGCACGGAACGATGGCACGCATTCCGGTCGCTCGACGACCTCGAGGAGACGCTCCAACGGCTGGCCGAGCGCGGATACGTGCGCCAGCTCGACCGTCGGCCCGGGCAGAAAGAGTCGCGCTGGGTGACGCTCGTGGTCGCTCCGGACGCCGCGCCCGAGGTCCGGGTCGCGCCGGACGCCGAGCCCGAAGTCCGACCCGCGCCTGCGGGTGAGGCCGATCTCGGAGCCGCGCCGGTGCCCGCGCGCCCCTTCGCCGACGAGACCGAGGCGCGGGTCGAGCGTTCGCTCGACGTGAGAAACCCTGCCAACGGCGAACATCTCCGCAGCGTGGCCGTCACCGAGGAACGCGAGATCGAGCAGAAGGTCGGGCGTGCCCGGCGGGCGCAACCCGACTGGGCGGCGCGCGGCTACGACGATCGATCCGCGCTCGTGCGCGCGTTCCGCAACCTGCTCGCGGCCGAAGCCGAGGAGTGCGCGCGCATCACGACGCGCGAAATGGGCAAGCCGATCGCGCAGTCGCGCCACGAGGTGCGCGCCGTGCTCGACCGCATCGATTGGAACATCGAGCACGTCGGCAACGTGATCGCGTCACGTTCGGTGAGCGCCGCCGACGGGGTCGCGGTGGAAGAACGCGTCACCTATGAGCCCGTCGGGGTCGTGGTGCACGTCAGTGCTTGGAATTATCCGTACTTCGTCGGCCTCAACACGATCATCCCGGCCCTTCTCACCGGCAACGCCGTGCTCTACAAGCCGTCCGAGCACGCGACGCTCACCGGGTTGCGCCTCGTCGACCTCATGCACCGCGCCGGTGTGCCCGTCGACGTGGTCCAAACCATCGTCGGCGGCGGCGCCGTGGGCGCCGCGCTCGTCGCCTCCGATGTCGATGCGGTGTGCTTCACGGGTTCGTACGAGACCGGTCGGCGCGTCGCCCGGTCGGTAGCCGACCGGCTCGTCCGTCTGCAGCTCGAGCTCGGCGGGAAGGACGGCGCGTACGTCTGTGACGACGTCGATGTCGAGTCGGCCGCGCTCGCCGTCGCCGAGGGCGCGTTCTACAACGGTGGCCAATCGTGCTCGGCGATCGAGCGCGTCTACGTGAACGATGCGATCTTCGAGCGATTCGTCGGCGCCTTGGGCGACGTGGTGAGCGCGTACCGGACCGGTGATCCCGAGGACGAGCAGACCGATCTCGGGCCACTCGCGCGCGCGGCGCAGCTCGACCTGCTCGGTGCCCAGGTCACCGACGCCGTCGCGAAGGGCGCCCGCGTCGTGTGCGGGGGCAACCGGATCGATCGACCGGGCTCGTGGTTCGAGCCGACGGTGCTCGTCGACGTCGACCCGTCGATGAGCGTCATGCGCGACGAGACGTTCGGCCCCGTCATCGGCGTGCAGCGCGTCCGCGACGACGCGGAAGCGTTCGCGTGCCTCGACGACACCGAGTTCGGGCTCGGCGCGGCGGTGTTCTCTCGCGACCGCGCGCGCGCGGAGCGGATCCTCGCCCGACTCGACGTCGGCAACGCCTACTGGAACTGTTCCGACCGCTCGAGCGTGCGCCTGCCCTGGGCCGGGCGCCGGCACTCGGGCCTCGGCGTCTCGATGTCGGAGTCCGGCGTACGTGTGTTCCTGCGCGAGAAGGCCTGGCACCTCGGCCCATAGCAGTCCCGGCTGTGGGATCGCGCGACGTCCGCTAGGCGCGGATGTGGTCGA
>DATCCI010000635.1:0-6792 GCA_036511415.1 Acidimicrobiia bacterium | reverse complement strand
TCGCCACCGTCGCTCTGCAGCGCGGGGCGGATCGCCTCGATCGCCTCGAGGACCCCTTCTTCCATCTCGGCGACATCGAGCGCCATCAGATCTCCAAACCGTCGGACTTGCCCGGCACAACGGTTCCAGTATCGCGCTTGTTCCCCGGATGTCGTGATCCGGCCCGGTCGAGAGCGGCGCCGGCTCCAGGCCCCCGTCAGTCGTCGAGGCGCTCGACGTCGGCCCCGAGCGACCGGAGCCGGCCCGCGAGGTCGGGATAGCCGCGCTCGATGTGCTCACCGTCGTGCACGATCGTCTCCCCGTCGGCCACCAGGCCGGCCAGCACGAGGGCCGCGCCCGCCCTGACGTCGGAGGCCCGCACGGGAGCGCCCGAGAGCCGCTCGACGCCGCGCACGATGGCGTGCCGTCCCTCGGTTCGCACGTCGGCACCCATGCGCGCGAGCTCGTCGACGAATTGGAAGCGGCCGTCGTACACGTTCTCGGTGACGATCGCGCTGCCTTCGGCAACGGTCATCACCGCGACGGCCAAGGGCATGAAGTCGGTCGCGAACCCCGGATGGGGCAACGTCGCGACGTCGACAGCCCGCAGCCGCCGCGGGGCGAGCGCCCACAGCCCGTCGCTCGTCGGCGAGATCCGCATGCCCATCTCACAAAGTTTCATCGAGACCATCTCGACGTGCTCGGAGCGAACACCGACGAGCTCGATCTCGCCGCCCGCGACGCCGCACGCCATGAGGAGCGTCGCGGCCTCGACCCGGTCGGCCATGATCTCGCTGTCGACGGCGTGCAGCTCCTCGACCCCTTCGATCTCGATCGTCGACGATCCCGCGCCCAGCAGGTGCGCGCCCATGTGGTTGAGGAACGTGGCGAGCGCGGTGACCTCGGGCTCGCGTGCGGCGTTCTCGATCACCGTCGTGCCCTTGGCGAGAACGGCCGCGCACATGAGGTTCTCCGTCGCGCCCACGCTCGGGAATTCGAGGACGGTACGCGCCCCGTGCAACAGCTCGGCGCGTGCCACGACGTAGCCGTGCGCGACCTCGACCTCGGCGCCCATTGCGGCGAGACCGCGCAGGTGCATGTCGACCTTGCGGCTGCCGATGTTGTCGCCGCCGGGGAGCGCCACCCGCGCCTGCCCGCACCGCGCGAGGAGCGGCCCCAGCACGTTGAAGGACGCTCGCATGCGCGCGACGAGCTCGTAGGTGGCTTCGGGGGTGAGCTCGCCGCTCGCGTCGATGCGCACGACGTCGGGCGCGGGCTGGTCGACACGTGCGCCGGTTGCCCGCAGGAGATCGATCATCACGTCGAGATCGCGAACCGTCGGCATGTTGCGCAACGTGGTGACACCAGGCGCCAAGAGCGCGGCCGCCATCTGCTTGAGGCCCGCGTTCTTGGTTGCGCCCGACGGCTGCACGCGGCCGGCGAGCGGTCCGCTCGCGCGTACCCGGAATCGAGTCACGGCGAAAAAGACTACTTTCCGGAGTAGTCGGGTTGGCGTTGTTCGACGAACGCCTGAATCGCTTCTCGCATGTCGGCGGATCGTAGGCAGACGGCCTGGGCCTCGGCTTCGACGACCAGCCCTTCTGCGACCGGGACGCGACCGGCGGCCTCGACCGCTCGCTTCGCGCCCTGCACCGCGAGCGGCGGTTGTGCGGCGATGGCCGACGCGAGCGCGCCGGCGTCGGCTTCCAACTCGCCGTCGTCGACGAGCCGCTCGCACAGTCCGATGCGGTACGCCTCCTCGGCGTCGATGCGGCCCGCGGTCCAGATGAGCTCCTTGGCCTTGCCGGGACCGACCACACGCGGCAGGCGTTGCGTTCCGCCGAGGTCGGGAAGGATGCCGTACTTGTGCTCGAGGAGACCCACCGACGCGCCCCGCGCGAACACGCGGATGTCGCACGCGAGCGCCATCTGCAGTCCGGCGCCGAGCGCGAAGCCGCGCACCGCGGCGATCGTCGGGTAGCGAGCCTCCTCCAGCCAGGAGTACGCCTCCTGGGTTCGCAGGATCCCGTCGACGGTCGGATCGTGGTGACGCGTCCCCACGTCGACACCGCCTTCGATGGAGTCGGTCGAGCCCGCCGTGAACACCGATGTGTCGATGCCCGACGAGAACGCCCGCCCGTTACCGATCACGACCAACGCCCGCAGCTCGGGATCGTCGCGTAGCTCCTTGCCGAGCGCGCGCAATTCCTGCCACATCAAGATGGTGAACGAGTTCAGCTTGTCGGGGCGGTTCAGCCGCAGCCACCCGATGTGACCGTCGCGCGTGAGCTCGACGGTTTCGTAGTCGGTCATGTGCGAACGGTATCGCCGGCCGCCACACAGCCGAAACGAACGACCTCGACCGGCTCTTGTATGCCCGCGACCGAGATCATTCCCGCCGGCTCGGACGGGGTGCCGGCGGGCGCGTGCTCGGCCAGCTCAACGGTCGCGAGGATCTCGTGCGGCCGCGCCACCGCTGCGAGCCGGGCTGCGAGATTCACCGATCGTCCCGTGTAGTCGTCGCCCTCGAGCAGGATCACGCCACCACCGGCGCAGCCCGCGTGCATCGACAGCGGCAGCTGGAGCTCGTGGGTGAGCGCCTCGAGCTTCGACACCGCGGCGATGAGCTGGGACGGATCGACCGACACCAGCATGCAGCCGTCACCGAGCCACTTGGCGATGCGGACCCCGAACTCGGTCGCGACTTGGCGGACCGCGCCCCGAAAGACCGTGAGAACTCGTACCGACTCGTCGTCACCGAACTGGTCGCCGAACGAGGTGAACCCCGAGAGGTCGACGAACGCGAACCACCGGTCGACTCGCACGCTCTGAGTCTCTCACCTCCCGTTCGAAATTCCGGTAACGAAATCGACGACGGCGCCCGCCACGTCGGCGAGCACGCCGTTGATCGTCAGCCCGCTCGCCTTCAAGGGTTTGAAGGCGTGGTCACCCGAGTCGACCCAGTGGAACGACACCGGGCCCTTCAGTTTCTTCGCCTCGCGTTGCAGCTCGGTCGGAGTACCGAAGGCGTCGCGGGTCCCGCTCACGAAGAATACCGGCATGCGCAATCGCGCAAAGTGCTCCACCCGCAGCTGCGCGGCCTTGCCCGGTGGGTGCAACGGATAGCCCAGCAGCACGAGCCCGAGCGCGCCCGCTTCGGCGTCGACGCCGGTGTCGGTCGCGACCATCGAGCAGATCCGGCCGCCCATCGAGCGTCCGCCCAACACGAGCCGCTCCCGCGGCAGCTTGGTGCGCCGGGCCAGCTCACCGGCCGCCTCGCGCACCGCGGCCTCGAGTGCGTGCGCCCGATCGGGGGCCCGGCGCCCGGCGGCGCGGTACGGGAAATTGAAGCGCAGCGACGGCACTTTCGCGTCGGCCAGCGCGTCCGCGACGGTAGTCAGGGTCGCCGCGTTCATGTCGGCACCCGCGCCGTGCGCGAGGAGCACCGCTCGATCCACTCCGCGCGTCGGACCCTGGTACGCGAGATCGGTCAACACCATCGCGAGAGAAACGCCCGAAGGCGCGCCAGCTCGTCGGCAACAGTCGCGGCACGGCGCCATCCGTGTCCCTCGCCGGCATACGAGTGGTAATCGACGAGCACGCCCGCGCCGCGCAGCGCATCGGCGAACGCGGCGGTCCGCTCGGCGCTCACCACCCGATCGTCGTCACCCTGCAACAGCAACACCGGCGCGCGCACGCCCGCTACGTTCGTGATCGGCGACCGGGCGACGTAGGCATCGCGCGCGTCGGGCAGCCGACCGACCAACCGCGAGAGGTCGCCCGACTCGAACCGGTGCGTCGTCGCCGCGAGGTCGAGCAGGTCGGTCACGGGATACAACGCGATCACCGCCGCGACGAGATCGGGAAATTGCTCCGCGACGTTCAAGACCGTGAACCCGCCCGCACTCGCGCCCATGAGTGCGACCCGGTCGGGCGCGGCCCATCCTTCTTTGACCGCGTGCTTGATCCCGGCGGCGACGTCGGCGACGTCGAGCTCGCCCCAACCGCCGTCGAGCGCGTTCCGGTACGTCACGCCGTAGCCCGACGAGCCGCGGTGGTTGGGTTGCAGGACGGCGTAGCCTTGCTGCACCAGCCACTGGACCCGAGGATTCCAGTCGGCCAGCGCCTGACCGGTCGGACCGCCGTGCACGTGCACGACGAGCGGCGACGCCGCACGCGATTGCGCGGAACGCCACAACAGACCGTGCACGGCCGCGCTCGCCGACTTCCACATGACGGCCCGCGGCTCGACGAGACCGGTCCGTTCGAAGCCCGCCACCGGCGCGCGCGCGATCGCCCGCCGACCGGAGCCGTTTGCCGCGAGCACGACCACCTGCCCAGGGGTGACCGCGCCCGACCGGACGCAGACGATCCCGGCCCCGCCCCACGCGAGCTCGCGGTGCCAACCCCGCGAGAGCTCTCGCGCCGACTTCCGACCGGGCGCGCCGATCACGAGACGGCCGAAACCGGACTCGTTGCGATTCCACGCGAGCTCGGCACCGTCGGGCGACCAGGCGTACGAACGCTGCCCGGGCGACCAGGCCGGCTCGGCGCACTCTTGTTGTGGTTGTCCCGGGAGCAGCGGCACCCCGTCGACGACCAGCTCGCCGTCGCGCACCCACGCGAGCCGCTCGCCGTCGGGTGAGAACCGCGCCTGGCTGCACGCACCGTCGCTCGCGACGACGCGCGCCGCGGCGTCGGAGGCATCGCGGCGCAAGATCCGAGACTCGTGCCAGGGCATGTTCGGCAGATCCCATTCCTGCCAGACGAGCGCGCCGCCGTCGGGGGACCACGCCGGGTCCCACGCATAGTCGGCATGCGAGACCCGCTCGGGCCACGCCGAGCCGTCGATCGGAACGGTCGCGACATCGCACGCGTCGTCGCGCTCGATCGCGCAGGCCACCTCGCCGCGCGCCGAGACCGCCGGCGAGAGCGCCCGGCCGTCGTGCGTGAGCACCCGCACGACGCCGCCGTCGGCGTGCACGAGCACCAACCGGCCGTCGAGCGCCGCGACCACGAGCGCGTCGTCGTCGACCCAGGCGTAGCCGTTGCCGGCGCCGCATTCGGCCGTCACCACGACCGGCGGTCCTCCGTCGGACGGCGCGACCATCACGTCGGCCCGGCCGTCGAACGTGTCGACCCACGCGAGCCTCGCCCCCGACGGCGACCATCGCGGGCCACTCACGCTCCGTGACCGGCTGATCATGGAAGGTACGATTGTGGGGGTCACCGCCCGGCGACGCTAGTGCGCGGCTTGCCTTTCGGGTCGCCCGGCCTCCATCCTGGGTTCTTCATGCCGACCCCCCGATCTGCCCTTTCGCGCACGCGTTCGCCCCGACCCGCCAAATCGCCCAGTGGATCGCCGAGTGGATCGCCCAGTGAATCGTTGCGAGTCGCGTTCCTCATCTACCGGGGCAATCCGCATTGCGGTGGACAAGGCGTGTACAGCCGCCACCTCACCCGCGAACTGACGGAGCTCGGCCACACGGTGACGATGCTCGCCGGTCCGCCGTGGCCCGTCGCCGACCCGCCGGTGACGCTCGAGCACATTCCGAGCCTCGACCTGTACAAGCGCGAGAACCCCTTCCGGGTCCCGTGGCCCCACGAGTTTCGCAGCCGTACCGACATCGAGGAATTCGCAGTCATGGCCGGCGCGGGCTTCCCCGAGCCCTACGCGTTCAGCCGGCGCATCTACGCGCACCTGCGCGACCGTCGCGACGAGTTCGATCTCGTCCACGACAACCAGTGCCTGGGCCGGGGCCTCCTCGGACTCGTGCGCGACGGCTGGCCGTTCGTGAACACGCTGCACCACCCGATCACGGTCGACCGCGACCTCGAGCTCGCGGCGGCGACCTCGCCACTGCGCCGGCTGACGCTCCGCCGTTGGTACGGCTTCTTGGGTATGCAAATGGACGTCGCGCGTCAACTTCCCCGCCACATCACGGTGTCGGAGAACTCCCGCAAGGACATCGTCGCCCA
This sequence comes from Acidimicrobiia bacterium, assembly GCA_036511415.1. GTDB lineage: Bacteria > Actinomycetota > Acidimicrobiia > IMCC26256 > PALSA-610 > PALSA-610. The sequence continues at coordinate 834 of DATCCI010000635.1, read as the reverse complement.
GATGCGCGTCGACCCGGACACGTTGCACATCGTGCCGGTCGGTGTCGACCAGAAGCAGTTCCGCCCGATGCCGCACATTGCCCGTGTGCCGGGACGCCTGATGACGACCGCGAGCGCCGACGTGCCGCTGAAGGGTCTCACCTATCTCATCGAGGCGTTGGCCAAGGTGCGTACCGAGCGCGAAGACGCTCATCTCGTCGTCGTCGGCCAGCCGCGCCACAAATCGGCGGTCCCCGCGCAGATCGAACGCCTCGGTCTGCAGGGCGCGATCGAGTTCGTGACCGGCGTGACCGACGAACGGATCGTCGAGCTGTACGCCGAGGCCGAGATCGCCGTCGTGCCTTCGCTGTACGAAGGTTTCTCGCTCCCCGCGATCGAGGCCATGGCCTGCGGAGTGCCGCTGGTGACGACCACCGGCGGCGCGCTCCCGGAGGTCGTCGGTACGCCCGGCGACGGCGCGATGACCGTGCCGCCGGGCGATTCCGGCGCGCTCGCACAACAGCTCATCGACGTACTGAACGACGACGATCTGCGCGCGCGCCTGGGTGAGCGAGGCCGTCGCCGCGTGCTCGATCGCTTCACCTGGCGCAAGACCGCGCAAGGCACTGCCGAGCAGTACTACCTCGAGCTCGAAGCGCACGCGAAGCGACACCGCGACGCGGGATTCGCCGCCTGATGCTGACGGTCGACTTCGAGCGGCTCGGCCTCGCACCCGGCGAGCGGTTGCTCGACCTCGGTTCCGGCGGCGGACGCCATGCGTTCGAGGCGATGCGACGCGGCGCGCGCGTCACCGCGCTCGACTACTCCGCGTCGGATCTGAAAGATGTCGGCGCC
>DATCCI010000634.1:0-4037 GCA_036511415.1 Acidimicrobiia bacterium | reverse complement strand
GCGAGGGCACCCAGCATGAGGTTCTGACCAGCGAAGAACAGTCCGGCACCGCTTCGGGTGCGGTCGCGTCGATGACGACCAGGGTGCCGGCGCCGTGGAAGACGTCGTAGCCCCGGCGGGACCGGACCTCACGGAACGGTCGCAGCGCCGACGCGGGCGCCGATGCCAGCTCGACGAAGTGGACGGCCTTGGCCCGCTCGGCGTCGCACGCGAGCGCGGCGCGGTCCCAAGGATGCCGAACGCTCACGGCTGTGCGTCCAGGGCACTGGGAGCCCAGACGGACCGCGTCGATCAGCCGGTCGATGGTCGGCGCGTCACAGGCCTCCGGGCGCAGCGGGCAGCCCCTGTTGGTGGTCCATCATCTCTGTCATCACGGTCCGGATGAACTCGTCGGCCTCGGGGGTGGGGCCCCCGGGGATGCCGCCGTAGATCGCCGCGCTCTTGGGAGTCTCGTCTCGGTGTTCGTGGGCGTAGCGGACGGCGTCGTCGAGGTCCGCGGTGAACTCGTCGACGAGTCCCGGTCGGGTCTGGGGCCGCGTCACCGCCATGTGGATGGCGTTCGGGTACTGCTGGCCGTTGAACCTCCACCCCCTTGTCCGCATGAAGTCGTTCACGTGGTAGATGTCGAACGCGTCCGAGGTAAAGCTGAAGCAGAACGTCGGCGTGCCGATGATCCGCAGCTCGCGGTGCGCGCGCACCGCGTCCTGCATCGCCGATGCGGTCTCGAAGATCTGGCGCGCGTACTGCAGGTACCCGTCACGGCCGAGCGCCACCATCCCCGCCCATGTCGCGGCGAGCAGGCCACCCGAGCGCGAGCCCTCGATCCCTGGCGAGCAGTACTTTCCCCCGCTCCAGTCGGTGAGGAAGAAGTACTGGCCGTCACGCAGGGACCGGTCGCGGAACGCGAGCACCGACGTTCCCTTGAAGCCGTAGGCGTACTTGTGGGTATCGGCCGAGATCGTGGTGACGCCGGGGAGGCGGAAGTCGAAGACCGGGATGTCGTAGCCGAGCTGCTCGCCCCACGGGAGGATGAACCCGCCGAGGCACCCGTCGACGTGGAGACCCACCCCCCGTTCGAGCGCCAGGTCGGAGAGCTCGGCGACGGGGTCCACGGTGCCGTAGCCGTAGTTGGGCGCCGAAGCGATCACCGCGGCGGTGCGAGCGTCGATGGCATCGTCCAGCGCGTCGAGATCGGCGAGCGTCGTCTCGGGATCCACGGGGACGCGACGCAGTTCCATGCCGAGCAGGTGGCAGGCCTTGTCGAACCCGGGGTGACCCGTCTCGGACTTGACCACGTTGGGAGCCTCGATGCCCCGCCGGGTGCGGGCGTCCTCGCGGTAGGCGAGCATCGCGTGGAGGATGCTGCCGCTGCCGCCGGTGGTCACCATGCCGACCGCCTCACCGTCGACGATCGCGTTGGCGTGCAGCATGTCGAGAGTCATCGCGATGATCTCGCCCTCGAGTTTCGTCGCGCTCGGGAACATGTCGCGTTGGAGGATGTTCGCGTGCGCGAACATCCCGAACGCCTCGTTCATGAAGGCGTAATGGTCATGGTCGCCGCAGTACATGGTGCCGGAGCAGCGCCCGGTCTCCCAGTACGCATCCTCTTCGCTCGCCATCTCGCGCAGTTCGTTGAGGATCGCGCCCCGGTCTCGTCCCTCGGACGGCAAGCCGCGCACGACAGTGTAACGCTCGGCGTACGGGTAGTCGCTCATCGGTGGTGTCCTCCTTCGCCTCGCGGGTGGCGCATCACGCGTTGAGCGCGTGGTACAGGGGCCGCAACGAGGAGAACACGGCCACGAACTGCTCGTGCATCGCGTCGTGGATCTCCCGGTGCACGCCGTTCGGCTCGAACTCGGCATCGATAATCACGAGACGCGCCAGGTCGTCCTCGGTGAGCACGCCGGTCCGATAGTGCGCAAGAAGCGCCGCGGCGCGCGCACCGGCGAGGTCGGGTGCGTGCAGCGTGCGCACCGGCCGGTCGAGGATGCCGGCAAGGACCTGAGCCCAGACCGTCGAGCTCGCGGCGCCACCACCGAAGACGAACTCTTCGATGTGCTCACCCGTGAAGCTCTCCACGAACGGCGCGAGCCACGCGAAGTTGTGGCAGATCCCCTCGACGACGGCGCGCACGAGGTGTGTGCGGCGGGTGTCGAGCGAGAGGTTGAGGAACCCACCGCGCATGCGCGTGTCGGCGCTCGGGGCCAGGGTGCCGGCGAGCCACGGCAAGAACAGCACGCCTTCACTCCCCGGCTTCACCGCCCGCAGCGCGTCGTCGAGGTGCTTGAAGTGGTCTGCGACGGAGTGATCGGCGAGCTCGTCGGACGCGTACACAAGGTGCGCGAGTACGTGCTCGAGCGCCTTGCCCCCGAGGCCGTTCTCGGCGAAGACGACGTACCGGTCGCCGAGGGGTCCGGGGATGGAGGCGATCTCGTGGTCGAGGTCGACATCCTTGCGGTCCATGGTCTCGAGGAGCACGCTCGTCGTCCCGATCAGCGCTCCGGCGCGTCCGGGCTGGTAGGCGCCGGTCGCGATCGCCCCGGCCTGGCTGTCGTTCACCCCCGCGTACACGGTCGCGTCCCGCGGGACACCGAGCTCAGCCGCGACCGCCGGAAGCAGCGCACCCACCGCGGCGTCCACCGGGATCAGCGGTGGCAGGCGGTCGGCGTCGACGCCGGCGAGGCGCACGAGGTCGGCGTCGTACTCGGTAACGCCGATGGTCCGGTTATCGCACAGCTGGGCCGTGAGCATCGTGCACTGGGTCGCCCCGACGCGGCCGGTAAGCCGAAGGTTCACGTAGTCCATCGGCTCGAGGTACGTGGCGGTTGCCGCGTGCACCTCGGGGCGGTCGAGCTGGAAGCTCAGGAGGTGCGCGAGGGACAGACCGCTCCCGACCGGCGGGATGCCGTGGTGATCGATCCACACCTCGAACGCCTCGGGGTGGCGCTCCATGATGGCGAAACTGTGGTCGGTACCCCGCTGGTCCAGGTACAGCACGAGATTGGCGGTCGGGTTGCCCCGGTCGTCGACAGGGACGGTCGACGAGTACTGGCTCGCGCACACGACGGCCCCCACGCTCGCCGCCGCATCGGGTGCGGCCGCGGCCGCCTCGCGCACCGCGCCGAGCACCGCGTCCCAAAGCGCCTCGGGGCTCTGCTCGGCGACGTCGCCGTCGCGCACGGTGGCGATCGGGCGTGAGGCGCTGGCCGCGATCGTGCCGTCGTCGGCCACCAGGGCCGCCTTGGCATTCGTCGTCCCGACGTCGATCCCGAGCGCGTGGCTCATCGCCGAATGCCGGCTCGGCCGGCGCGACGCGCCGCGCTCAGCGTCTCCTGGGGCGAGGTACCGCACTCGGAAGCGACGATCCGCAGCCGCGCGGCCACGTCGTCGTCGAGGGCAGCCGGCGTCAGCATGGACGCATCATGGCATCAATGGTGGTGACGTCGCGATGCGTGGTCGCGAGCGGCGACGCGCCGGCGGTGGCGTTCGGCCCGGCGTTCGACGGGGTGCCGGAGCTTCAGTGCCAGGCGCGGGGCCACACCGAGCAGACGCACACCGATGCCGCGACGATGCGGCACCGACGCGACGATGGCTCGGGACCGCATGAGCGCCATCCCCGCGGTCGCGACGTCCTCGGGGGCGAGGAGGCGTCGTCCCGTGAACGACATGAGCTGCCGCTCGTTGTGGGGGTCGACCATCGGGGTGTCGATGCCGTCGGGCAGTAGGCACTGGACCCGCACCGGCGAGTCGCACAGCTCGGCGGCGAGGGCCACCGAGAAGGCGCGCACGCCGTGCTTGGTGGCCGAGTAGATCGCGATGTGGGGGGTAGGCACCCAACCGGCCAGCGACGCCACGTTGAGGATCACGCCACGGCCCCGCCGGCGCATCACCGCGGCGGCGGCGCGCGAGCCGTGGATCACGCCGAGGAGGTTCACGGCAACGAGGCGCTCGACCTCGGCGTCGGTCATGTCGAGCGCGTCCCCGTGCCAGCTCACGCCGGCGTTGTTTACCCAGACGTCCGGGCGAACGTCGTCGGC
>DATCCI010000633.1:0-8596 GCA_036511415.1 Acidimicrobiia bacterium | reverse complement strand
CGGGAGACCAGCGGAACTCGTGGCCGACGAGATGCGTCACACCCGCGCGCTCTGCCGCGGCGAGCATGCGCTCGGCCTCGTTCGAGTCGAGCGCGAACGGCTTCTCGCACACGACGTGCCGACCGGCATCGCACGCCTCGATGGCGAGGGACGCGTGGGTGTCGGGGGGCGTGGCGATCGTGACCGCGTCGACGTCGTCGAGCGCGAGCGCGTCGCCGAGCGATGCACAAGCTCGGGGTATTCCCAGGCGATCGGCCCGACGTCGCGTACGCGGTGCGTCGCGCCCGACCAGCGCGTGCACGGTGAAGCCCGCCGCACGGAGCGCGGGGACGTGTACCCGGCAGCCGAAGCCGGTGCCGACGACCACCGCGCCCGGCACTAGTAACCCTCGTCGCGGTCGACGACGTGCAGGAGCGGCTCGCCGCGTCGGTACCGGCCCACGTTCGCGATCAGGCTGTCGACCGCGGCGGCCTGGAGCTGGGGCGTGTACCACGAGACGTGCGCGGTCAGCCGGACCTTCGGGTGGGTGTAGAGCCAGTGCCCGGCCGGGAGCGGCTCGGGATCGACGGTGTCGAGCGTCGCCATCGCGACCGGCCCGCGGTCGAGCGCGACGCGCAACGCGTCCTGATCGACGAGCGCGCCGCGCGCGATGTTGACGAGGTGCACTCCGGGCGTCATCTTCGCGAACGCCTCGGAGTCGATGAGATGGCGGGTGCGCGCGGTGGCGGGAGCGGCCAGCACGACGTGCGCGGCGCCGGGAAGCAGCTCGTCGAGCGAGGCCACGACCCGCACGCCGTCGACCGGGCTCGGCGCGTCCGTACGGCGCAGCGCTCGCACGTCCATCCCGAATGCGAGCGCACGGGACGCGATCGCGGCTCCGATGCCGCCCAGCCCCACGAGTGCGACGGTCGACCCCTCGACCCGATCGAGTGCCGGGTTCGGGAAGTTCCAGTATCTCGGCGGCTCCGAGAGGAACGTCTCCGGCAGGCGCTTCGCCCACGCCAGGATCGCGGCCATGGCCCATTCCGATATCGGAACCGCGCTCGCGCCGCGCGCGCAGGTGACGATCCGATCGTGATCGAACACCCCGGTCGCGACCTTGTCGACGCCGGTGCCCGAGAGTTGCACCCAGCGCACTCCGGCCGCGTCGAGCCAGGCCACGATCGCGTCCCAATCGAGGTAGCCGCCGAAGAAGGCGTCGGCCCGGAGCCCGGCCGGCGGCGCGCCGCCCGTGAACTCGACGAGCTCGACGTCCGGGAACGCCTCGCGGATCCGGGCGGCCTCGGCCGACGCCACGCCGAGCTGGGCGATGATGCGCACGACGTCAGAAGCTAGCCCGCGCCGGCGCGTCCGACCTACGGTGCCGGCCGTGCAGTCGGTCGTCGTCGGCGAGGGCATCCCGTTCGCCGAGGGCTCCGTGTGGTGTCCGGACGGCACGGTGGTCGCGACGAGCGTGGCCGCGGGCGCCTTGTTCCGCGTGCAGCCCCGATCGGGAACCGTCGAGCAGATCGCGCGGACGAGCGGTGGCGCGAACGGCGCCGCGCTCGCGGCCGACGGCTCGATCCTCGTGACTCAGAACGGCGGCATCGATTTCTCCAGACTGCCGGGCGTCTTCGCGACGCTGCCCGCGTGTGTCCCCGCCGTCCCCGGATTGCAACTCGCGTCGCCCGACGGCCGCGTGACGTACCTCGCTGAACGCGAGTTTCGCGGCCCGAACGATCTCGCGATCACGTCCGACGGCACCGTGTATTTCACCGACCCCGGTCACTTCCCGCCCGATGACGACGGGAGCGGCCGCGTCATGGTCTACGAGCGCGATGGGAGCGTCAGGACGTTCGCCTCCGGCTTCTACTACTGCAACGGAATCGCGATCGAGGCCGACGGCACCATCGTCGTGGTCGAGCGGCGCGGCTTGCAGCGCGTCTACGCCGACGGGTCGCGTGACTGGGTCGTGGCCAAGCTCGGACCGGGCGGCGGCGACGGCTTCTGCCTCGACGCCGACGGCCGCTTCTACGTCGCGTCGACCATCGAGCACGGGATCCGCGTCGTCGAGCCCGACGGAGCCATCGTCGACTTCCTTCCGATCGACGGCGTTGGGCTCACCACCAACTGCTGCTTCGGCGGTGATGACCTTCGCACCCTGTACGTCACCGACGCGCTCCCCGGCAACCTCGTCGCGTTCGAGGGCATGCCGACGCCCGGGCGGCCGCTACCCGTGTGGCCGGGGCCCGCGTAGGCGCGCCGCGAGGTCGCGCGCCCACTGCTCGGGATCGTCCAACGGCCAGCCGTTCTCGGGCAGATCGAAGTACTCGATACTGACCTTCCCCCGGTAGTCGAGCCGCGCGAGCGTGCGGAAGACCGCGTCGAAGTCGACGACGCCCGTGGGGTCGTCGACGTGCAGTTGGGTGCTGCCCGGCTTTCCCTGGCGGAGCTGGACATGACCGGCGAGATCGAGGAGCTCGCACGGATCGCCGCCCCAGTCGGCGACATGACCGGTGTCGACGAGCAACCGGACGTCGCCGACCTCGGCGCGGAACGCCCGGACGGCTTCGAGCGAGCTCACGACCGCGCCGGCCCACGGCTCGATCAGGGCCTGCGGAGCCGCGCGCCACCAACGCACCGCCCGTTCCCACGCGCCTTCGAGCTGCGCGCTGGGAGCCGGGGTGGAGCACCAGGCGTCGACCGGCTTCGGGAACGCGGTCGGGCACCCGACCGGCAACGCGAGGAGCGCGGGGTCGGTGCCCAGCAGCGGGTCGATGTGCACGAAGCCGTCGATCTGCGCGGCAACGGCGCGCTCGGCAATGTCGCCGCGCCGCGCGTACACGACGTCGACGACCCCCAACGGCCGGCGGTCGGTCACTTCTCCATGGACTTGGGCATGACCATGCCGACCGTCTGGACGTGCTGTCCGAGGGTCGCGTCGAACTTCTCGGCGACCTCCGACGCGTTCCAGCCCCCGTCCTTCCACATCCATGCGATCTGCTTGGGGTGCTGGAACAAGGTGTACGCGTACTCGGTCCGGCCGAGGATCTGGCCGTTCACGTGCGCGGCACCCTCGGACGCGAGGAACGCGACGAGCGGCGCGTTCAGCGCCGGGTTCTCCTCGGCCGGCGGTTCCTTACCCGAGCGTTCGTAGAGTCCCGCGGTCATGCGCGTCGCTCCGGCCGGGGCCACGGCGTTCACGGTGATGCCGTAGCGCCCGAGTTCCATCGACCACACGAAGGTCATTCCCATGATTCCGGCTTTGGCCGCGCCGTAGTTCGTCTGACCGAAGTTGCCGCGCAGGCCGGCCGACGACGTGATGTTGACGATCCGGCCGTAGCCCTTCTCCTTCATCACCACGGCCGCGTGCCGCGTGCAGTTGAAGGTGCCCTTGAGATGCACGGCGACGACCGAGTCGAAATCCGACTCGTCCATCTTCAACAGCGTCTTGTCCCGCACGATCCCGGCGTTGTTGACGAGGATGTCGACGGTCCCGAACGCGTCGACCGCAGTACGCACGATGTCGGAAGCCCCGTCGAAGTCGGTGACCGAGTCGTAGTTGGGCACCGCCTTCGAGCCGAGCGCCTCGATCTCCTTGCACACCGTGGCGGCGGGATCCTCCGCGGTTCCTTGTCCGTCGAGCGAGACGCCGACGTCGTTCACCACGACCGAGGCTCCCTCACGCGCGAAGCAGAGTGCGAACTCGCGCCCGATGCCCCGACCCGAGCCCGTGACGATCGCGACACGACCGTCGAGCAATCCCATCTACGCGACCGCCGCGGTGGCCGAACCCGTGATCGCCGTGACGCCGTCCTGGTTCGCGACCGTCAGGTCGAGATCGACGAGATGCTCGCCCGCGTCGTCACGCTTGGCAGTTACCACGGCCGTGCAGGTGAGCACGTCGCCGGGCCAGACCTGCTTCGCGAAGCGCACCTGCAGGCGTCGCAGCGACTCGGCGCCGAACCAGTCCTTGAGAACCCGGGCCGCGAGTCCCATCGACAGCATCCCGTGCCCGAACACGGACGGGTTCCCGACTTGGGTCGCGATCGTGTCGTCGTGGTGCATGGGATTGAAGTCGCCGCTGGCACCGGCGTACTTCACGAACATCGTGCGCGTGAGCGCCGGGAATTCCTGCGTCCGTTCCTCGCCGACCGAAACGGTGTCGTACGTGGTCGCGTTCACTGGGCCCCTCCGGAGAAGCTGACGTCGGCGTCGGAGCGTAGCGGCGGAGCCCCCGTCCAGTCAGGGCGAGAGCCCCGAAACATGACACGAACGTCGGCTGCGACCTAGCCTTCCCGGGTGCCCCGGGCCGGCGGAAACCAACCCGCTGCGCGCCGGCGGGCGGTGAGCGAGCCACGAGAGTTGCGCGCCCGGGGACGAGACACTCGGCGCCGGCTGTTGGACGCGGGGGCAACCGTGCTCGCGTCGAAGGGCTACCACGCGACCCGCGTCGACGACGTCGTCAAGCTCGCGCAGACCTCCCACGGAACGTTCTACCTCTACTTCGCCAACAAGGAGGAACTGTTCCGCGCCCTCGCCGCCGAGGTCGCGCAGGAGATGCAGGCGCTCGCCGAGGCAATGGAGCCGCTCACCGCGGGCGCGACGGGCCGCGCCCGGCTGCAGCGCTGGATCCGGCAGTTCGTCGAGGTGTACCGGCGGCACGGCCCGGTCATCCGGGCCTGGACCGAAGCCGAGATCGGGGGAAGCGAGTTCGGGCGGCTCGGCACCGACCTGCTGACCCAGTTCAGCGGCGTGATCGTCAATCGCATCGGCGAGGTGAAGTCGCCCGGCCTCGACCCCACCATCACGACGCTCGTGCTCGTCGCCATGCTCGAACGACTCAACTACTACGCGCTGACGAACCAGGTGCGCATCGAGCCCGACGCGATCGCCGAGACGCTCGCACGCGTCGCGCACGCGTCGTTGTTCGGCGGTTAGTCGGCGACGTCGCGACTCCCGCCCAGCACGCGGGCCTGCAGGTCGCCGAGCTCCGAGACCGGGCCCGCATACGCGACCTCGCCCTTCACGAGCACGATCGCGTCGTCGGCCAGGCCGAGCGCGTGATGCACGTGCTGTTCGATGATCAACAGCGTGGTGCCGGCGTCGCGGATCCGCTCCAGCGTGTGGTACACCTCGTCGACGATGATCGGCGCGAGACCGAGCGAGAGCTCGTCGGCGATCAAGAGACGCGGCTGTTCCACCATCACGCGCACCAGCGACAACATGCGCTGCTCGCCGCCCGAGAGCGTGCCCGCGACCTGCCGGCGCCGCTCGCCGAGGCGCGGGAACATCACGAACGCCTGATCGAGCGCGCCGCGAACACCGGCGCGCCCATGACTGCGGCGGAACGTCAGCTCGAGATTCTCGGCGACCGTCAACGAGGCGAACACCGAACGTCCTTCCGGCGCGTGCACGATCCCGCGGCGGGCGAAGCGGTACACGTGCTCCCCGGTCACGTCCTCGCCTTCGAAGAAGATCTGGCCGGCACTCGGCTTCACCAGACCCGAGCAGACGCGCGCCACGGTGGTCTTCCCCGAACCGTTCGAGCCGAGCAGCGCGAGTACCCGGCCGCGATCCACACAGAACGAGATCCCGAAGAGCGATCGGAAGGGGCCATACGACGCGTCGACGGCGCGCAACTCGAGCACCGGTGTCGACGCCCGGTCCGCGACCGCCGCCATCAGACCAGGTCTCCCAAGTACGCCCGGCGCACCGCGTCGTCGGCGAACACCTCCGACGTGGGGCCCGATGCGATCAGTGTCCCGAAGTCGAGCACGAACACGCGTTCAACCAGGCTGCGCACGAAGTCGACGTCGTGCTCGACCAGCAGGATCGCGATCCCCTGTTCCTTCTGCACCGCGCGCAACTTGACCGCCAAACCCTCGGTCTCCTGCCGATCGAGACCCGACGACGGCTCGTCGAGGAGCACGAGCTTCGGACCGGTCATCAGCGCGCGCCCGATCTCGACCAAGCGCCCGACGCCGAGGCTCAGGGACTCGACCGGGCGATCGGCGACCGACGCGATATCCAGCAACTCGAGCATCGCGTTCGCGCGGGCGTTCTCGTCGGCGGAGGGCCGACCGAGGAAGAGAATGTCCTTCCACAGCGCCCCGCGGCCGTTGCGCACCCGCTCGGCGACGAGGAAGTGCTCACGCGGCGTCATGCCGCTGAACAGCTCGATGCGCTGGAACGTACGCCCGATCCCGAGGCGGGCCCGGCGGTAGGTCGGGACGCGGGCGAGATCGCGCCCCTCGAAGATCACGGTGCCGGCGTCGAGCTTCACGATGCCGAGCAAACAGTTGAAGAACGTAGTCTTCCCCGCTCCGTTCGGACCGATGAGGCCGACGATCTCGCGCTCGTCGACGTCGAGTGAGACGTCGGCGAGCGCGGTGATCCCGGCGAACGTTTTCGTCACGCTCCGGGCGACGAGCAGGCTCATCCCGTACTCCTCACGACGAGCCGGGCGCGGACGCCGGCCTGAGCGGCTCCGGCGCGGTCCCGGCGAGTTCCGAGGTGGGGTGTCCCGCGTCCTTCCCGCGCTTGAACCAGTCGATGCCGCGCTGAGCCGCGTCCAGAGACTTGCGCTTCTGGTACTCGAGGACGCCCTCGGGGTGCTTGGCGTAGGTGAACGCGCCGAGGCTGAGCAGGATGATCGCGAGCGTCTGCGGCGGCGGCCCCATGTGATACCAGGGCTGGACGTGATTGTTGATCCACGGAACGACTTCGTTGAGCACCACTATCTGGAACGCCGCGAAGCCGATCGCCGCCTGAATCGCCCCTTCCACGGTACGGCTGCCGATCGAGACGACGAGCACGACCCAGAACAGGCTCTGAAAGGACACGAAGTCGGGGTTGTAGTTGACCGCGCCCTCGTACATCGCGAGCAGGCTTCCACCGATGGCCGCGATCGCCGCCGAGAGTGCGAACACCGTGATGCGCGCACGCGTCGCGCTGATACCGATCGACGCGGCCGCGGGCTCGTTGGCGCCGAGCGCCGCCAGCACCCGGCCGGTCGTGCCCTCGCGAATGGCGATCACCACGACGCTAACGATCACCAGCACCACAAGGCACAGCACGAGGAAGCTCTTGTTGCTCGTCGTGTCGAAGTTCACCGACCCGAACGTCGGGCGGGGCGTCGGTTCGGGGAGCGCGCCACCACCCACCCAGTCGAACTTCACCATGACGTTCTCGAAGAACAGCGCGAAGGCAAGCGTCGCCAGCGACAAGAAGATGCCGCCGAGCCGCAGTGCCGGGAGCGCGAGCAGGGCCCCGACGAGGGCGGCGAGCGCCGCGCCGACGACCATCGCGAGCAGGACCGAAACGCCGAAGCGGGTGGCGAGCTGCGCGGTCGTGCATGCCCCGATGGCCGCGAAGGTCGCGATACACAAACAGATCTCGCCGGCCATGCCCGTGATCACGGTGATCGAGAGGAAGATCGTCGCCAGGATCGCCGCCAAGATCGCGACGTCGCGCCAGTTCGAGGCCGCGTGGAAGAAGACGTAGTACCCGACGACGACTCCCGCGAGCACGCCGAGCCCGCGGGTCCCGTTCGTGAGGAAGCGACTGCGGACCGACGCGGCCGGCGGGGGTGGAGGTGGGTCGACGCCGGCCAGCGGATCGGCGAGCTCCCTCCGGTTGCGCAGTGAAGGCGAGAAGATCAACACCAAGAAGAGCACGAGGAACGGCAGCGCCGGCCGCAGGTTGCTCGCGATGACGCTGTTCGTCGGCAAGTAGGCGTCGACGACCTCTCCCATGACACCGAGCATCAGTCCGCCGGCGAACGCCACGGGGATGCTCGTGAGGCCGGCCAGCACGGCCGCCGACATCGCGACCACGACGAGTGTCGTGTAGTTGAACTCCGACACGGCGGCGAAGAGCGGGGCGAGCAAGACCCCGGCGAGGCCGGCGAGCACGCTGCAGAGCATCCACGCCGACATGCTCACCCGGTCGGCGTCGATGCCTGCCAACTCCGTCATGCGTGGGCTCTCCACGACCGCGCGCATGCGCAGTCCGAGCGCCGTGTACCGGAAGAGGAACGTCAACAAGACGACCGCGACGATCGTGATCCCGATCGTCGCGAGATCGTCGCGGCTCACGAAGACGGTGCCGAACGGGTTGTACGCATGGTCACCGCCGGGAACGATCCCCTGGGTGCCGTACTGCGGGTTCTGGCCGAACCAGAGCTTGAGGATCTGCGGTATCGCGACGAGGAGCGCCAGCGTGGTCACCAGCCGGGCGACCGGCGAGGCGGTCCGGAGGTGGCGGAACAAGGCCCGTTCGAGCACGAGCCCCAGGAGCGGCGAGATGATGAACACGGCGACGACGAAGGCGAGCGGGATCGGCAAGCCGTGCCGCACGCGCAAGTCGAAATACACCGCACCGGCCACGAACGCCTGGGCGCCGTACGCGAGGTTGAAGATTCCCGACGTCTTGTACGTGAGCACGAGGCCGACCGCCAGCAGCGCGTACACACTGCCGTAGCTCATGCCCGACAAGATGTTGCTGATCAGCTGTTGCACGACGAGCGGAGCCTCCGGGATGGGCGCGCGACGATCCCGTGCCGTCCCCTACGATCCGACGAAGCTCACGCGGGTTGGGTTGTTCACGGTGGGAT
>DATCCI010000632.1:0-4042 GCA_036511415.1 Acidimicrobiia bacterium | reverse complement strand
GATCACGTGTATTCGTGCGACTACGACTACCCCGGCGGCGTGAAGATGACGTTGTCGGTGAAAGAGGTGGCGGATGTCGCGCAGACGACGGCCTACTTCGACTCGCTCGCGACCAAGCTGGGCAAGACCAAGGTGATCGCGGGCCTCGGCCAGGGCGCGTTCCAGGTGCGTGACGGATCCGTTGTCGTGCGCAAGGACTTCAAGATCCTGCTCATCGACGTGACCAAGCTGCCGGCCCAGTTCGGCGTTCCGCCGGCGTCGCGCGGCGACGTGGCCATCAACGTCGCCGAGACGATCATGGGGTGCTGGACCGGCGCGTGACGGTTCTTGCGTCCGCTGGCCTTGCCGCCGAATAGCCGAATAGCCGAATAGCGGGATAAGTCGCCGCCGAATAAATCGCGCTTCCAGTCGACAATCCGTCAAGCGCGCGTACGGGCCCGGCCGATCTCGCCAATGCAGGACTAGTGTCGGTTCCGACGTCGGGACACGACACACGGGATCTGCGACACGGGATCTGGGACACGGGACTTGGCGGCATCCCGACCCACCGCTCAGACACCGGCCCACGCGTGGTCGGACGCCCGCTCACCTCCGGCCGGTCGGCCGGGGCGGACGTGGGTAGTCACAGGAGGGAATCGAAGTGTCCGTGGCCATCATCGTCTTGGTCGTCGTCGGCGCCGCGCTCGTGGTGCTGGTCGGTCTGCAGTCGTTCCACGTCATCGGTCCGGTCGAGGTCGGCCTCGTGCAGAAGCGGTTCTCGTTCAAGAAGCTCCCGGCCGACAACCCCATCGCGTTCCACGGTGAGGCGGGGTTCCAGGCGGAACTGCTCACGCCGGGCCTGCGGTTCAAGCTCTGGCCGGTCTTCGGCGTGAAGAAGTTCCCGTGGGTGCAAGTACCCGCGGGCGAGATCGGTGTGGTGATCGCCCAGGTCGGGCAGCCGCTCCCGATCGGCGCCAAGAGTGCGAACTACAAGCCGGAGTTCGAGAACTTCTCGGCGCTCGAGCGGTTCATCGACGGCGGCGGCCAAAAGGGTGTGCAGCGCCCGGTGCTGACACCCGGAACCTTGTTGCCGATCCATCCGGTCGCGTTCATGGTGGTCACGTCGCGCAAGGTCTACGGGATGCCGGTGTCGCCCGACGTGTCGGAGCGGGCGCGCGCCACGGGCGGTGTGTTGCGGCCCGACTCGTTCGGGCTGACGCCCGAGCAGCTCCAGGTCGTGGTCATCGCGCCGCGCGGCCCGCAGGACATGATCGGCATCGTCACGACGCTCGAGGGTCCGCCGTTGCCGTCGGGCGACATCGCGAGCCGTCTCGGCGGATACGACGACATCGCGCGCATGGAACAGGGAGCGGATACCCCGCAGGACTCCGAGGTCATCGAGGTGCTGATGGGCTCGAAGAACGACCTGCACAACAACTACCAGGACTTCCAACGCTTCTTGGAGGCCGGCGGACACATCGGCCTCCAGCACGACCCGTTGTTGTACGGCGCGTATCTGCTGAACCCGTTCCTGACCCGCGTCGAGATGGTCCCCATGCTCATCGTGAACCAGGGCGAGGTCGCGGTGGTGAAGGCCTACGTCGGGCTGCCGACGCTCGACACGTCGGGCGAGGAGTTCAAGTTCGGCTCGATCGTGCATCCCGGTCACCGCGGCATCTGGAGCGAGCCGCTGCGAACCGGCAAGTACCCCATCAACCCACGCGTGTACGCGGCCGAGATCGTTCCGACGTCGATCCTGACCCTGAACTGGGCCGACGCGGTTTCGACCGCGCACAACCTCGACGCGCACCTGTCGCCGATCGAGGCCAAGAGCCGCGAGGGCTTCGTGTTCAAGATCGACCTGCAGGTGCAGATCCACGTTCCCGACACGCGTGCCCCGAAGGTCATATCGATGGTCGGCACGATGCAGAACCTCGTCAACGAGGTGTTGCAGGCGGCGGTCGGTAACCACTTCCGCAACACGATCCAGAATCTCGAGGCCGTGCGGTTCATCGAGACGCGGCCCGAGGTGCAGGCCAGCGCGCTCGATGCGATCCGGACGTATCTGGCCGCATACGACGTCGAGACGCGCGGCGTCTACATCCAAGACGTCGACTTCCCCGACGAGTTGGTCGAGGTGTTGACCAAGCGCGAGATCGCGAACCAGGAAAAGGAGACGTACGCGGAGGAGGAGCGCGCCGAGGTCGCGCGCGTCGAACGCGAGAAGGCGAAGGGCACGGCCGACATGCAGGCGCAGTTGGCGCAATCGGCGGTCGGCATCGACATCAAGAACAACGAAGCGCAGGCGCGCGAGGCGCAGGCTCGCGGTGAGGCCGCGTTCGTGCGGCTGACCGGTGAGGCCGAGGCGTCGAAGACTCAGGCCATCGGTCTCGCCGAGGCGAAGGCGACCGAGGCGTTGGGTCTGGCCCGGGCCGCCGGCTTCCAGGCGCAGACCGAGGCCCTCGGTCAGACGGCCACCGCGCTCGTCGCGGTGGCGAACGCGGTGGCCGACGGCCATATCACCGTCGTCCCCGAAGTGCTGGTCGCCGGTGGCGGTGGTGCGATCGAGGGTCTCGCGGCCACGCTGATGCGGACGCTGGGCACCGGAGACCACGGCGGCAACGGCCACCGGTCGTCCGAGGCGCCGGTCGACGCGCCGGTCGATGTGCCGGTCGAGGTCGAGGCGGGTCCCACCGTCTCCTCACCCCCGAGCTGAGGCAGCCCTTCAGCACGGGCCGTTCAGCGCGCGCCGTTTCAGCGCGGGACGTCGCTCCAGGCCACGCCCTTGTCGGGACGCGGCTCGCCGGGCAGCCCGAGGACGCGCTCGCCGATGATGTTCTTCATCACCTCGTCCGACCCGCCGGCGATATGGCCGGCCGGTGCCGCGAGCAAGGTCTGCGCGAGCCGCGTGTTGCCGGCCACCGCGTCCGCCCCGGCGAGCGACATGGTGAGCTCGCCGATCTGCGTCATGATCCGACCGCCCAGGAGCTTGCCGATCGATCCCTCGGGGCCCGGCACCTTGCCCTTCGTCGCGGCGGTGAGCGTGCGCATCGAGAGGAACTTCTGGATGCGCGACTTCGTGTAGAGGTCGGCGAGTTGCTGGCGCACGCGCGGGTCCGCGTTGGCGCCGCGTTGCTGCGCGAGCGAGATGACCTGGTGCACGGTGGCGCGCCCGCCGCCGCCCCCGCCCGAGCCGATCGCGACTCGTTCGTTCATCAGGGTGGTGATCGCGACGGTCCAGCCCTCGTTGACGTCGCCGAGCACCTGCTCGTGCGGAACCCGGACGTCGTCGAAGAAGACTTCGTTGAAGTTCGCACCGCCGTTCATCTGCTTGAGCGGCTTGATCGTGATCCCGGGCGCCTTCATGTCGACGATGAATGCCGTGATGCCCTTGTGCTTCTCCGCGCCGGGGTTGGTGCGGCACACGATCTCGCCGAAGTCGGAGTACTGCGCGCCGGAGGTCCACACCTTCTGTCCGTTGATCAGCCACTCGTCCCCGTCGCGCGTCGCCGTGGTCGCGAGAGATGCGACGTCGGAGCCGGCTCCGGGCTCGCTGAACAGCTGCGACCAGATCTCCTCGCCGCGCAGGAGCTTCGTGAGGTAGCGCTGCTGTTGCGCGGCAGTACCGACCGCGCGCAGCGTCGGGGCGATCATGCCGAGCCCGATGATGAACGCCTCGTTCGGGACGCCGAAGCGCGCCTCTTCCTGACCGAAGATGATCTGCTGGACCGACGTGCCGTTGCGGCCGCCGAACTCCGGCTCCCAGGTGATGCGCGCCAGTCCCGCGTCGAACTTCATCGCCTGCCAACGCTTGGCCCGTTCGAGGTAGTCGCCGCCGCCGATCTCCATGTCGTGCTCGGGCGCCTGTCCCTTGACCTTCGGCGCGTGCTCTTCGAGCCAGGCGCGGAACTCGTCGCGCCACGCGGCTTCCTCGGCGGTGTCGTTGAAATCCATGTGGCGCAGTCTCCGCTCCGCCTCGGCGCGCCCGCAACCCTGCGCGAGAACGGCCGGCGTCGTTGTCGTGGCTCGTTGTCGTGGCCTCGTTGTCTGATGTCGGATCGGG
>DATCCI010000631.1:0-7880 GCA_036511415.1 Acidimicrobiia bacterium | reverse complement strand
CGGCGTCTTCGCGTCCGGGTCCGAGTGGGACTGCAGGCTCTACGACGGGTGCCCGGCCGGACCTCATGGTGCCGACCGCGTCGTGCAACGGATCACCGAGAACGTGCTTCGTGCGTTCGCGGTCGGTCCCGCCGGCCGCTTGCATCCTGCCCACGCGCCCGACGCCGGACCTCGATCGCCTTGACGCATCTCGGCGAGACGCACATGTACAGTGCGCGCCGTATGACCTCGCTCGAGCAAGAGCTCCAGGGTCCGCCGTGGATCTACCCGTGGCGACTTCGCGACGGAAGCGAAGTGCGAGTCGCGAACTCAGAACTGCCGAGTATCCATCGCACCCGCGCCGCGTTGATCGAGCCGCGCGTGCGCGCGGCTCTCGCGGCCGGCGGCCCTGGAGCGACCGCTCTCGATCTCGCATGTAACGAGGGCTGGTTCTCGCAGCGGCTTCTCGACTGGGGGGCATCCCGAGTGGTTGCCGTGGATGTGCGCGAGAAGAACCTCCAACGCGCCGCGGTCATGCGAGACCACTTCGACATCTCGCCCGAAGCGCTCGAGCTCCGCCAGGCGGACGTTTTCGAGATCGAGCCGGCGGAGCTCGGAGAGTTCGACGTCGTTCTCGTGCTCGGATTGATCTACCACGTCGAGAATCCCATGGGTGTGCTCCGCCTCGCCCGCGGTTGCACCAAAGGCCTGTGCGCGATCGAGTCGCAGCTCACTCGTCAGACGGAACCGATCGTGCACGGATTGGGGCAGACGGGCGAGTTCCACGAGTCGGAAGGGAGCTTGGCCGTGCAACTCGAACGCGGCGACAATGCGCTCGCGTCGACGGGACGCGTGCTCAGCCTCATTCCGAATCGAACGGCGCTCGCGCAGATGGCGCAGGTGGCCGGTTTCGATGTCGTCGAATTCGCGACGCCGCTCCCCGACCACAACCCGCAATACGTGAGCGGCAACCGCGCGGTGCTGTTCGCCCGCTGACGACCCGCCTCGCTAACCGTCGATCGTCCACGCTCGTGTGCTAGGTATCCTTGGCGATGTTGCGTGCTTGCGCCGGAACCGCTGCCGTGCTCATCGTTCCCGGCGTGCTGGTCGCAGCATTGCTGCGACTTCGGTTTCGCCACCTGGCGACATGGGCTGCGATCCCGGCATTCTCGCTCGCGACGGTGTTCGTCGTTGCCGAAGCCGTCGATCTGGTCGGGCTCCCGTTCAACGCCGGGAGTGTTTCGGTCGTCCTGGTCGTGCTCGCCGGGCTCGCGGCAATCCGAAGGCAACGGACGCGCCGGGTCTTGCTCCCCGACGATCCCATCGACGAGCTGACGTCAGGCGAGGTCGCCGAGAGCTCGCGTGACGTTCTTGCCAAACAGATCGCGCTGGGACTGTTGTTCCTCGCGATCGCGGGCGCGATGCTCGTCTGGGTTCGCGGCATCGACGGACACGGTCTGGTCCCGCCCGAAGTCGATGCATCGAACCATGGCTTCTTCGTCGCCCGCGTACTCCACACGAGCTCCGTCGACGTGTCGAAGATCGTCGTGTCCGACGCAACCGGCGCATACCGCTCGGCATCGTTCTACCCGCTCGCCGCGCACGCATCGGCCGCGGTCGCCGTCCAGATCTCCGGCGCCGACGTGGGCCGCGTGCTCCTCGTGTTCGACATCGTGTTCTCATCAGTGGTGTTGCCCCTGGGGATGTTCGCGCTTGCCCGTGCACTGGCGCGGGACAAACCCCTCGTGGCGGGCTTCACCGCGCTCGCCGTTCCGGTGCTCGTGCTGTTCCCGTACGGGTCGATCGGTTTCGGCGACGTCCCGCTCGTCATGGGTATGGCGCTGGTTCCCATCACCGTCGTCGTCGCCATGCGGGCGCTGACGATGGATGAAGGAGCTACCCGTGAGGAGTACCTCGAAGCCGTCATCGCGGCCGGGCTCCTGGTGTTCGCCGCCATCGTGGTGCACACGAGCCAGGTGCCCCTGATTCTCCTGCTGGTCGGGCTGCTCGCGCTCGAACGCGTCGGGCGGGAGCGGTCGGTGCAGATGTTCAGGAGGTACGTCACGCGCGGCCTTGCCGTCGGCGCCGTCGTCGTCGTCCTGTTCGCACCGACGCTGCGACGGCTGGTGAGCGGCGTGAGCGAACGCTCGTCCATCTTCCTCACGGCCCATCTGTCGGCAAGTCGTGCGCTCGGGCGCATCCTGACCCTGCAAATACCCCAGGAACCGACCCGGCAGACGCTCCTCGCCGTGCTCGCCTTCGCGGGGGCCGCGATCTGGTTGTGGCGTCGCCGGCCGGCCTGGGTCGTCGGGTACGCAGTGGTTCTCGGTCTCACGCTGCTCGTGTGGGTGTCGCACGGCTCGTTGAGCAACGCGCTCGGCGTGCCGTGGTATCACAGCGCCGCGCGGCTGAGCTTCAATCAAGCCTTCTTCGTGTCCTTCTTCGCGGGCGTCGCGCTCGCGTACGTTGCCGAAGGTCTCGTACGGCTCGACAGAGCGCGCTCTCTGCGCTCGCTCCTGGTCGCGTCGACACTTGTCGCCGTCGTCTTCGCGGCAACGCTGGGCTACGACGGCTACCGGACCAGCACGCGCGTCCTGCGACACAGCTTCGAGGTCGATGCGCGAGTAACGCCGGCGTCCGAAGCGGCATTCGCCTGGCTACACGACCATGCCGGCCGGAGCGACGTCGTCGTGAACGACGTCAACGCCGACGGGTCGTTGTGGATGTACGCCCTCAAGGGTCTTCACCCGCTCTTCGCGGTGGGACCGATCTTCTCCGACCGCGCCGCAGTTGCGGATTGGAATGATCGCATGTACCTCGTCAAGCACATCGACCAACTCGGTGTCGACAGCCACCTCGACGACCTCGTACAGCGATACCACGCCCGATGGGTCTACTTCGATGAAAAGCTGTTCGATCTCTTCCGTCACACGATGCATCTCGGTGCACTCATGCAGAACCCGCGGCTTCAGCTCTCGTTCCAGCGAGGAAGCGTGCACGTATTTCGCATCGTGAGCGGGCGGTAGTCTGAACGGTCCGGGGTCGAGGAGGGTCGGAACGTGATCGCATCCGAACGGGACCAAGAGGTCAACTCGGTCCTGAACACCGTCGACGCGATGGTGCGCGACGGACGGCGGCTCGATGCCATCGACGTTGTGACCGCGGCGAACCGAACGGGGCACAATCCCCGGCTCGAACAACGCCTCGTGTACCTCCGCCACAATGCCTTCGACGATCTGCCCCGCTCGCCGGGGCTAGCAGTTTGGCCTCCGTCGCCGCCCGACCTCTTCGCCGGGACTACGGGCCTACCCGAGGTGTGCGCGCGCGACCTGACGGCCGACACGTTGGCAAGCGGCCTCATTCGCCACGGCTGCCTGCTCGTACGCGGCCTCCTCGCACCACCGACCGTGGCGCGCCTCACCGACGACATCGACGAAGCCTTTGCCGCGCTCGACGCACATTCCCGGGGCGCGCCGGTCTCGGAGACGACTCCCTGGTACTCCCCCTTCACGCCTGCCCCCGGCTACTCCGTCGGCGGTAGCCGCAAGTGGGTCACCGACGGCGGCGGCGTGTGGACCGTCGATTCACCGCGCGCGATGTTCGACGTGCTCGAGGCGTTCGACGAGGCCGGACTGGCCGAACCGCTCACCGGATATCTGGGCGAGCGACCTGCCCTCTCGGTGAAGAAATGGACGCTGCGCCGCGTTCCGACGACATCCGGCACGAACTGGCACCAAGACGGTGCCTTTCTCGGCCGAGACATTCGCACGGTCAACGTCTGGCTGACCTTGTCGCATTGTGGCGACTCCGCGCCCGGCCTCGACCTCGTCGCCCGCCGCTTCGACGAGCTCGCCGAGACCGGAACCGACGGCGCGATGTTCGACTGGTCCGTCGGTGAGCCGGTCGTCGAACGCGTCGCCGACGGCGCGCCGATCCTCCGGCCGGTGTTCGAACCGGGTGACGCGCTGCTGTTCGACAACATGTTCCTGCACCGGACTGCCGTCGACGACTCGATGACGCACATGCGCTATGCCATCGAGTCGTGGTTCTTCGCGCCGTCGCGGTATCCGCAGGAGCAAGTTCCCTTGGTCTTTTGAGCGCGCGGTCGACGCCGGAGCCGTTCAGCTTCGGTGCGACATGCGAGCTCTCCGCGAGTCGCGACCAATGGCGCACATGGTGCCGGATGATCGACGACTCGGGATGCTCGACGCTGCTCGTCTCCGATCATTTCGGTGACCAGCTCGCGCTCGTCCCTGCCCTCGCCGCCGCGATCGAGGCGACCTCGCGCGTCAGGATCGGCGCGCTCGTCGCCTGCAACGACTATCGCCATCCGGTGATGTACGCCAAGGAGCTCGCGACGCTCGACGTCATGGCGGAAGGCCGGATCGACTGGGGCATCGGCGCGGGCTGGCTCCGCCCCGAATACGAGCAGGTCGGGATCACCTTCGACGACGGCGCCACGCGCGCCGAACGCCTCTTCGAAGCGGTCGCGGTCATGAAGCGATGCTTTGCCGACGAGCCCTTCTCGTTCGACGGTGCGCATTACCGAGTCTCCCGGCTCGACGGACGCCCCAAGCCCGTCCAGCGCCCACACCCGCGGCTGCTCGTCGCCGGCTCGGGCCGACGAGTCCTGTCGTTCGCGGGCGAGCAGGCCGACATCGTCGGGGTGGCTCCGAGCCTGTCATCGCGAAGCATCGGCCCCACACCCCCGCGGTGTTCGGTCGAAGCGGCGATCGATCGGCAGGTGGAGTGGATCGCGACCGCGACCGGGAAGCGGCTGCGCCCACCCACGCTCAACATGGTCGCGTTTCCCGCCATCGTCACGAACGACCGCCTGGCCAAAGCGCGGGAGGTCGCGCCTGCCCTCGGCTACGAGCCGGGCGAGGTACTCCGGTCGCCGCACGCGTGGATCGGAACGGTCGAACAGATCTGCGAATCGCTCGAGCTATGGCGCGAACGTTGGGGCGTGTCGTACTGGGCCGTTCCGGCGCGGGCGTTGCCCGCGGTCGCGCCGGTGATCGATCGCCTCGCGGGTCGCTGAACCGAACCGCGACGCGCCGTTACTCTTACGAGTTCGAAAGAGCTGACTCGAGGGCGGAGCCATGGCGCGCGACAAGCATCATCACGCCGTCAGCGTCGTGGTGGTCACGTACGACATGGCGCGAGAGCTTCCGCGAACGTTGCAGTCGCTGGCGGTTCCGTACCAGCGCGATATCGGCGCCGACGACTACGAGGTGATCGTCGTCGACAACGGCTCGCCCGAGCCCGTCGATCCGTCGCTGCGCGATCGCTTTCCCGGACACCTCCGCCACGCGCGTATCGACCCCGCCCCGCCCGCGCCGGCTCGCGCCGCGAACCTCGGGCTGCAGATGGCGAGCGCCGACTTCATCGGGCTGGTCCTGGACGGCGCGCGCATGGCGAGCCCGAAGCTGCTCGCGTGCGCGTTGCGTGCAAGCCGGCTCGCGGAACGACCGATCGTGGCGACCCTCGCATGGCATCTCGGGCCCACGCAGCACGTCGACGCGACGGACACGAGCTACGACCGCGACACAGAAGACGCGCTCCTCGCAGAGATCGACTGGACCCACGACGGTTACCGGCTCTTCGGCGTCAGCACGCTCGCAGCCTCGTCGTCTCGCGGCTGGTTCCGCCCCATGGGTGAGAGCAACGGGTTGTTCATGCCCCGCTCGTTGTGGGAGGAGCTCGGCGGTCTCGACGAGCGCTTCCTGCTGCCGGGAGGCGGCTTGTCGAATCACGACCTGTTCCGCCGCGCGTGCGAGCTCGACGGCGTCCAACTCGTCGTCCTCCTCGGAGAAGGAACGTTCCACCAGATCCACGGCGGCGCCGCGACCTCCGGGCGGTTCGGCTGGGACGAGATGCACGACGAGTATGTCGCGTTGCGCGGCCGCCGCTACGCGCCCCCCCGGAACGCGCGTCTCTACTTCGGCGAAGTTCCCGCGAGCACACTGCCGATCGTCGCAGATTCCGCGACGCGTGCCATCGAAGCCGGCGAACGCGGCGTCATCTGAGGCGCTTCAGGAAACCACCGGGGTTGAAGGTGAGGCCGTACTTCTCCATCAGCGTGTCGACGGCGAACTCGGTGTGGTCGGCCAGGATCCGTTTGGTTGCTTCGCACGGACCGGGACCGAAGCTCGGCCAGACCGGATGGCCGTTGACGATCGTGTTCTCCACGATCACGTAGGAGCCGACGACCACGAGATCGTGGAGCGCCTCGAACTCCCATTCGATCCTCAGGTTGGAGCCGGGTCTCGAGCCGAGGATCACGAGACCACGAGGCGACGGCCCCACGATCTCGTGCACCCGCGTCACCGTCGGTTCCTCCTGGAGGCGGCCTTCGACGTAGGTGATGCGCGGATGGTTCGGGCGCTTCGGGTTGAGCGTGACGTCGATCGATACGACCTGACCGTGGCCGAGGAGCTCGCACACCGACGCGAGGTACAACGCGCGCCCGCCGTTGAGCGTGCCGGTCTCGACGATCCAGTCGGGCCGGACGCGCTCGATGAGCTCCTGGTAGATCATCAGGTCGGTCGGCGGCGTCTGGGTCGACCGACCGAGCCAGTTCGCGTTCCGCCACGCCAAGCTGAGCCAGAACGCGTCGATGAACTCGTCCTTGAGCTCGTCGGGGATCGGCCGCGGCGATTCGGGTGCACCGTCACGTCCCCGCGCGGTCGCGGCCTTCACGAACGCCTCGCCGGTCATGCGCCGGGCGCGGGTCTTCATCGCCCGCGGGAACATCGTCCCCACGTAGTGCAGCTTCTTGCCGGGGCCGTGGAAGTAGCGCCCGTGCAACTCCTCGAAGTGGTCGGCGAACCCGGTGATGGTCGCGCGGCGATCGTCCGGGTCGGCGACGTTCGTCGTCGTGCCCCCGTGGAGCTGGTGGAACGATCCCTCGCCGAGGATCGTCACGATGTTGACACCCGGCGTCGATCCCAGGCGTTCGTACAGCTCCAGGTTCGCGTAGCCGCCGCCCGCCTCCGAGAACCGCTCGTCGAAGGCACCGGTCTGCTCGATCAGCCGGCGGGGCACGAAGATGCAGTTGCTCTCCCACAGGCCGTCGAACCAGTCGCGATCGCCGATGAAGTGCCCGATCTCGAACAGGCGATAGCCGTCCTGGGGCCACTCGATGTTCGCGAAGAGATCGTCCTCGTACGCTCGGTCGTAACCCGCGAGCATCGCATCCGGCTGTTGGCCCGGACCGACGTACCACTGTTGCGTCACGGTGATCGCGGGTCCGTAGGTGCGGATACCCGCGATGCCGTAGCGCAGCACGCCCGGGGTCAACACGTGCGCGCCGTCGATCATGAATGCGATCACGCG
Organism: Acidimicrobiia bacterium; assembly: GCA_036511415.1. GTDB lineage: Bacteria > Actinomycetota > Acidimicrobiia > IMCC26256 > PALSA-610 > PALSA-610. Next base: position 563 of record DATCCI010000631.1, on the reverse strand, counting down.
GCCCGTGGCCAGCTCGAGGCCCGCGTTCAGGGCGTCGACCGGCGTCGGCGTCGCCCGGTCGCCGAGATCGAGATACCGGAACTCGTCGCCGAAGCTCCGCACGAATTCGTCGCCGAGCACCTCGTCGGGGGCCGATCCGTTCTCGACGACGATGACCTCGTAGGCGAGCTTGTCGATGCCGCGCTGGTACGCCCGCGTGAGCGAGTGCAGTGTGCGCGCCGCCTCGCGCCGCATGTTGTAGAAGACGACGACGACCGAGAGGTCGAGCGCGTCCGTTGGGGCGGGTCGGGCAATGCGCGCGACGCGACGGCGCTCGAGACTGCCTCCGCCTCCCGGCGATTTCGCCGGCCCGTTCTTGCGCCACGAGACGCTCGACCAGTCGGTCCGGTCGAGCGGGGCATCGATCTCCCATCCCGCCAGGAAATCCTCGACCGCCTGCCGACGCTCGGGAGCATCGCAGCCCTCGATGACGACGACGCCGCCGATCACGATGCGCGGATAGAGCGCCTCGAGCGCGGAGCGCGCGTCCTCCGGCGAGCCGGGACCGATGCGCAGCAGCGCCA
>DATCCI010000630.1:0-2153 GCA_036511415.1 Acidimicrobiia bacterium | reverse complement strand
AACGTCGGTCCCCAGAGCTGAAATGCCGCCGTGCCCGAGTCGAACAGCGTTGGTGTGCAGTCCTCGACGGTGCCGACGGTGGTACACAGGCGCAGAGCATCGTCGGCCCAGAGCGCGTGCGCGCCCCACGAGCCCGTCCGCCGCATCGGGATCGTCGCGACGGACGACGACGGGCTCGGGACGTCGGCGCCGAGTACGAGCGTTCCACCCTTGCCGGCGAGGTGCAGGCTCCATGTCCTGCCCAGGCTTCCGGGCATATCGAGGATCGGGCTGGCGACGGGCCCCTTGCTCGTCGCGGTCCCGATGCCGAGGATCCCGTAGATGCCTTGCCGCTCGAATCCCGATATGCCGCCGGCCGCGGGACACGTCGGCTTGCTCGGGATGCACACCGCGTGCTGGACGAGCGCGAACGGCGTCGCGTGCGCGGTGGGTTGCGCACCTATGGTGATCGTTGCAGCCGCGACGACGCCGATGAAACGGTGCCCACCCGCGTAGGTGATGTTCGCGGGTGCGGACGTGACGGTCACTCCCGACGCCGGACCGGTCGCGACGGCGTTGGCGAAGATGTGCAGGCCCGAGGAGCCCGTATCCAAGATCACGGAGACCCGGGGCGAGCGGCCGACGCGGACCTGCACCAGCGGCTGTATGCCGCCCGGAAGGCCTTGCCCGCCGAGGACCGTGACGGGGATCGCCACCGCCGCGGGGACTGCGGACGCCGAGGAGACGGCGATGGCGGCAACGGCGGCGATCACAACTGTCGCGACGCCAATTCGGAAACCGGTTTCGAATCGCTTGTGCATCCGACCACCTCTCGCCGGAGTGACGGTACGGCCCGATTGCAATGGTTTCGCAAAGCCGTCGTCAAGAGACCGTGATCGTCCTTGCAGCGCGGGTCCGTGCGACCAGAGACATACGAGAGATCGGAGGCGAATGGACGTGACACGGCGCGTGGCTTCCGGCTCGAGAAATTGGGTTGACCCGTCGTTGATCGGGTTTACGTTCAACGCGGCAACATTGGCGCTGTCGGTCACCTGTTGTCGCGACCGGTCGATGGCGCTTGGGTATGCGATGAAGCATGTCGAGAGCGACGATCGGGCCGAGTCATGAGGCGCGTCGCGCTCGCGGTACTGCTGGTCGTACCCGCCGTCTGGTGCGACGCGAGCCGGGCGGCCGCGTCTCCGCGACGATCCGCGCCCGCCACGATCGCGGCGGGCGGTGTGCACACGTGTGTCGTGGTGTCTGCCGGCACTGTCAAGTGTTGGGGCCGCAACCACTTCGGCCAGCTGGGCAACGGAACGTTCACCAACTCGCCGACACCGGTCGCGGTGAGTGGCCTCACAGGCGCGGCCTCCATCGCAACGGGCGGCGCGCACACCTGCGCGGTGATCGTCGGCGGCAGGGTGCGATGTTGGGGCTTCAACGGATATGGACAGTTGGGGAACGGATCCTTCACGAACTCCTCTATACCGGTCGCGGTGAGTGGGCTCAGCGGGGCCGTTGCCGTCGCGACGGGCGATGTGCATTCTTGCGCGCTCTTGGCAACCGGCATGGTGAAGTGCTGGGGCCGCAACCTCTCGGGCCAGCTGGGGAACGGCACCACCACCGACTCCTCGACACCGGTCGCGGTAACGGGTCTGACCGGCGCGGTCGCGATCGCGCTCTCCGGCGCGGTTGGGCATTCCTGCGCACTGCTCGGCAACGGAACCGTCATGTGCTGGGGCTACAACCACTACGGACAGCTGGGGAACGGCACCACTACCGACTCCGCGACACCGGTTCCGGTGGCCGGCCTCGCCGGCGTCGTCGCCATCACGGAGGGCTTCACACACTCGTGTGCGCTCGGCGGCGACGGAACCGTCAAGTGCTGGGGCAACAACGGCTCCGGGCAGCTGGGCGACGGTACGACCACGAATTCGTCGATCCCGGTCAGCGTGAAACGCCTCACGGCCGTGAAGGCGATCTCCGGCGCGGTCGTGCACGTGTGCGCGCTCATCACGGACGGCACGGTCGAGTGCTGGGGTGGTAACACGTTGGGCCAATTGGGCGACGGCAACCGCAACACGTCGCTGACTCCGGTCGCGGTAACCGGTCTCGGCGGCGTTGCCGCGGTCGCCACGGGGTCATCACATTCCTGCGCGCTTCTGGTTAACGGC
>DATCCI010000629.1:0-5417 GCA_036511415.1 Acidimicrobiia bacterium | reverse complement strand
GCGGCTCGCGGACCGTCGAGGTCGCCGACCTCGCGCAATACCCGGTCAGCATCCAGACCGTCGGCCAGACCGACTCGGTCGTCGTCGATCTGCTCCCGCCGCAGATCTCGACGACAACGACGACTGGAACGGGTTAGACGCGCGCCAGTGGCGCCCACGACAACAGCAGCGTCTTTTCGCCGATGTCGCGAAACCGCACCCGCGCCTCGGCCTTGTCTCCGATGCCCGTGATGTCGACGATGACACCGTCGCCGAACTTGTCGTGATGGACGTCGTCGCCCACGCGCAGTCCCAACTGCTCGGCGCCGCGCGCGCCGCTCGGCGGTTCGTTGTCGCGCCGCATCGCGGCCGCGACCACCGCCTCACGATGCGCGCCCAGACCTCCGCCCCCCCGACCACCGGCGCCGCCACCACCTCGCCGGCCGTGCGCCGGTCGCTCGTCGGCGCCGGTCGACGCGATCAGCTCGGCCGGGATCTCCTCGAGGAACCGGCTCGGCGGCCGGTAGTCGGTCGTACCGAACATCATCCGGCTCCACGCATGGCAGAGGTACAGCCGCTCCTCGGCCCGCGTGAGGCCGACGTAGCAAAGCCGGCGCTCCTCTTCGAGCTCGTCGGGATCGCCCAGGCTTCGCACGTGGGGGAACACGCCGTCCTCCAGCCCGATCAGGAACACGACCGGGAACTCGAGGCCCTTCGCCGAGTGCAACGTCATGAGCGTGACCGAGCTCGCCTCGGGATCGTTCTCGTCGAGGTCGGTCACGAGCGAGATCGCTTCCAGGAACGCCTGTACGCGGGCGAGCCCGTCGGGGCGGTCGCCCGCCGCGCCCGCGGCTTCACCGATCCCGACGCCACCGATCGCCGCGAGCCCGCCAAGTTCCCCGCGCTCGACCTGCTCGTCGAACGCGCGGGCCGAACCGACGAGCTCCTGCAGGTTCTCGATGCGGCCGTGTGACTCCACCGACCGCTCGGCCTCGAGCTCGGAGAGATAGCCGCTGCGGGTGAGCACCGCCTCCAGCGTCGATCCGACTCCGCCGGAAGCGGCCGCCTCCACCTCGCCCATCAGATCGAGCAGGTCGCGCAGACCGCCCAGCGCCTTCCCCGACACGCCGGCCGCGGCCGCTTCGCCCGCCGCGGCCCGGAACGTGACGCCCGCACCCTGCGCGTACGCGTCGAGCTTCGCGATCGACGTGTCGCCGACGCCGCGCCGCGGCGTGTTGACCACCCGCTTCCACGACACCTCGTCGTCGGGGTTCACCAACGCCCGCAGGTACGCGAGCGCGTCCTTGACTTCGCGCCGGTCGTAGAACTTGACGCCCCCGAACACGCGGTACGGCACACCGGCGCGCACGAGCGATTCCTCGAGCACGCGGCTCTGCGCGTTCGTGCGATAGAAGACGGCGACGTCGCCGTAGCGGTACTCCGCCCCGTCGACGAGCCGATGGACCTCGCGCACGACGAATTGCGCCTCGTCGTGCTCGTCGTCTCCTTGGTAGCGGACGATCTGCTCGCCCACGCCCTTGTCGGTCCACAAGTGCTTCTTGCGGGTCGACGCGTTGTTCGCGATCACGGCATTGGCCGCTTCGAGAATCCGCTGGGTCGACCGGTAGTTCTGGTCGAGCACGACGATCGTCGCGTCGGGGAACGCGTCTTCGAACTTCAACAGGTTCCGGAAGTCGGCGCCACGGAACCGGTACACGCTCTGCGCGTCGTCGCCGACAACCATGATGCTTCGATGCTCGAGCGCGAGCAGGCGCACGAGCTCCCACTGCGCGGCGTTCGTGTCCTGGAATTCGTCGACCAGGACGTGCCGGAAGCGCTGCTGGTAGCGATACAGCGCCTCGGGGTGCTCCCGGAACAGGCGAACCGTGAGGACGAGCAGGTCGTCGAAGTCGACGGCCGACGCCTCGGCCAGGCGGCGCTGGTACTCGGTGTAGACCTCGGCGATGCGGCGCTCCGCCGGACCGACCGCGTTCTGCGCGTACTCCGCGGGCAGCACGAGCTCGTTCTTCAACCCGCTGATCTGGGCGTGGAGCTGGCGCGCGGGGAACCGCTTGGGATCGAGGTTGAGGTCGCGCCGCACCCAATCGGTGAGGCGCGTGGCGTCGGCCTGGTCGTAGATCGTGAAGCTCGACCGGTAGCCGAGCAACGACGCCTCCCGCCGCAGGATGCGGGAGCACGCGGCGTGGAACGTCGACACCCACATCCGGTGTCCGACCGGACCGAGGAGCTGGGCGACCCGCTCGCGCATCTCGCCCGCGGCCTTGTTCGTGAAGGTGATCGCGAGGATCTCGAACGGCGACGCGCCGAGCTCGGCCACCAGGTAGGCGAGCCGGTGCGTGAGCACCCGGGTCTTCCCGGAGCCCGCACCGGCGATCACCAGGACGGGGCCGGCCGGAAGCGTCACGGCCTCGTACTGGGCCGGATTCAGCCCCGAGAGGTCCAGGCTCCGTCCGCGAGCCGGGACGGCGGGTTCCGTGTCGACCATGACGAATGCATGGTACCGGGGGCGAATTACACGCGTGTCAGTGCCCGCACCGAAATACCCCTCCCGCCGTGGCTGCGACGTGCGCTACGAAGCGGCCTTCTCGGCGTCGGGCGTGTACGAGCCCGAGCGCGCCAGGCTGTTCATGTGGGCGCGGTGCCGGAACGCGGCCTGACCGGCGCCCATGTTGGCGTCGTCGCCCTTCCACGCCTTCAACGACGGTGCCTGCAGCGCCCGACCGTACGAGAACGACAGCTGCCACGGGTGCGGACCCTTGGCGTTCATCGCATTGAGGTTCGCGGTCGCTTCCTCGTCGCCTTGGCCGCCCGAGAGGAACACGATGCCGGGCACCGCGGCCGGCACGACCATGCCGAAGCACGCGATCGTGGCGTCGGCGACCGTGTCCGGTGACACGGGATAGCTCGCGTGCCCCTTGCCCGGAATCACCATGTTCGGCTTCAACAACATGCCCTCGAGATCGACGCGCTGGTCGTAGAGCGCGCCGAAGACGCGGTGCAGCGTGTCGGACGTCACCTGGAAACAACGCTCGAGCGAGTGGTCGCCGTCCATCAGGACCTCGGGCTCGACGATCGGCACGATGCCCTCTTCCTGGCACAGCGCCGCGTATCGCGCGAGCGCGTGCGCGTTGACGTCGAGGCACAGCCGCGACGGGATGTGCGCGCCGATCGTGATCACCGCGCGCCACTTCGCGAAACGCGCACCCAGGTCGCGGTACTCGACCAGCCGCGCCCGCAGCCCGTCCAGTCCGTCGGTGACGAGCTCCTCGGGAGACTTCGCAAGCTGGACGGCGCCCTTGTCGACCTTGATACCCGGGATGACTCCCTGCGACTCCAGGATCTTCGCGAGCGGGCGACCGTCGGACGCGCTCTGACGGATCGTCTCGTCGAACAGGATCACACCACTCACGTAGTCGGCCGCGCCCGTGGTGGTGAACAGCATCTCGCGGTAGGCACGGCGCCGGTCCTCGGTCGATTCGCAGCCGATCGAATCGAAGCGCTTCTTGATCGTTCCGCTGCTCTCGTCGGCGGCCAGGATTCCCTTGCCCGGTGCAACCAGTCCCCGAGCCGTCAGATTCAGTGCCGCGTCCATCGCGTGTCCCCCTGTGTCATCTCGTCCGACCATTTTCTACCGGAGAGAGTCGGCTCATTCCCATTCGATCGTTCCCGGCGGCTTCGACGTGATGTCGTAGGCCACACGGTTCACGCCGGGAACCTCGTTGATGATCCGCGAGGAGATTCGCTCGAGTACCTCGTAGGGCAGGCGGGCCCAGTCGGCGGTCATCGCGTCGTCGGAGGTCACGGCGCGCAGGACGATCGGGTACGCGTACGTGCGATCGTCGCCCATGACGCCGACGGTCTTGACGGTGGGAAGCACCGCGAAGCTCTGCCAGATCTCGCGGTAGAGCCCGGCTCGCCTGATCTCCTCGACGACGACGGCGTCGGCACGCTGCAAGATCTCGACGCGCTCGCGCGTGATCGTCCCGATGATGCGCACCGCGAGTCCCGGGCCGGGGAACGGCTGGCGCCAGACGATCTCCTCCGGCAGACCGAGCTCCTCGCCGACCGCGCGCACCTCGTCCTTGAACAACGCGCGCAGCGGCTCGACCAGCTCGAAGTCCATGTCGTCGGGAAGACCACCCACATTGTGGTGGCTCTTGATGTTCGCGTTGTCGCCGCCGCCCGACTCGACGATGTCGGGATACAACGTTCCTTGGACCAAGAAACGCGCGTCGCCGAGATCCTGGGCGGCTTCCTCGAACACGCGGATGAAGAGCTCACCGATCGTCTTGCGTTTGCGCTCCGGATCGATGACGTCGTCGAGCGCGTCGAGGAACCGGTCCTGCGCCTTCACGTGGACGAGGTCGACCTCGAACTGCTCACGGAAGGTCTGCTCGACCTGCTCGGCCTCGCCGAGTCGCAACAGCCCGGTGTCGACGAAAACGCACGCGAGCTGGTCGCCGATCGCCTTGTGCACGAGCGCGGCCGCGACGGCCGAGTCGACACCGCCCGACAAGCCGCAGATCACCCGCTCGGAACCGACCTGGGCGCGGATCTCGGCGACGGCGTGCTCGATGATCGAGACATTGGTCCACGTCGGCCGGCATCCCGCCGCGTCGAACAGGAAGGCCTTCAGGATCTGCATGCCGTGCTCGGTGTGTGCCACCTCGGGATGGAACTGCACGGCATAGAGACCGCGGTCGCGGTCTTCGAAGCCCGCGACCGGCACCGCGTCGGTGCGCGCGGTCACCGCGAAGCCGGGGGGTGCCGCGGTGATCGAGTCGCCGTGACTCATCCACACGATCTCGTCGACGGGGAGATCGGCGAACAGCAACGACGAGCCCTCGACGTGCAGCTCGGTGCGTCCGTACTCACCCTGTCCGGTCTTCGCCACCTTGCCACCGAGATCGCGTGCGACCAGCTGCGCGCCGTAGCAGATGCCGAGGAGCGGAACCCCGGCGTCGTAGACCGCAGGGTCGACACTCGGTGCACCCGGCACGTGCACCGAGGCCGGACCGCCCGAGAGGATGATCGCCTTCGGCTTGCGCGCGAGCATCTCCGCGACGGGCATCGAGCGCGGGACGATCTCGCTGTACACGTGCACCTCGCGCACCCGCCGCGCGATCAGCTGTGCGTATTGCGCCCCGAAATCGACGACGAGGACGAGGTCGGGCGATTCGTTCACGCCCGAACGATCTCCATCAGGCCATTCCGATGCCCTGCGCGCGCTGCAACGACTTGCCTTCGGTCTTCAGCGCGGGCGCGACCATCACTTCGGCCTTCTGGAATTCCTTGACCGTCTCGTAGCCGGTCGTGGCCATCGAGGTGCGCAGCGCGCCGAACAGGTTGAGGGTTCCGTCGTTCTCGTGCGCGGGACCGGTGAGGATCTCCGCGAGCGTTGCCTTCTGGCCCGCGAA